>NZ_JFHM01000006.1:0-177 GCF_003664935.1 Mesotoga sp. H07pep.5.4 | reverse complement strand
CTTTCAAGAAGAAGCCGGGCTTCCTCCAGAGTTCTACAGTGTATCACTCCATCATCCGCGTATCTGGCAAAGGGCTTATCCGGATGAGTTCTCTCCATCCACTTGTCGAAGGCGTAATGCATGAAGAGGTTAGCCAGTACAGGGCTTATTACCCCTCCCTGTGGCGTTCCCTTGCTC
>NZ_JFHM01000016.1:0-131353 GCF_003664935.1 Mesotoga sp. H07pep.5.4 | reverse complement strand
GTAGGGTTCTTCAAAGTCACCGTAGAAAACGTAAACAGATCGCCCGTAACGTTATCACCCTCGATAAACACCAGCATCATGGAAAGTTTCACTCTTGACCTCGATCTGGGAAGTCTTTTCGTTGACCCTGACGGAGATGATCTTCAATTCGAATTACAGGGGATCGGGAGCATATCAGCCAATAGTTACATTTACACTCCCGGGTTTAATGACAGCGGTGAGAAGACAGCCACAGTCACAGCCATAGACTCTAATGGCTCAAGCCAGAGTCTTCCAATCAGAATCGAAGTAAGAAATCTGAACAGGCCACCGGACGTTTTTTTGCCAGATTGCATCGCGGAGTCTGGAAAGGAGTTCTCTTTGTACCTTCGGGCATTCGCAACTGATCCAGATGGCGACGCCCTCAGATTCAACCTGATTTCTGGTCCGGGTGAAGTCGTGGGAGATAGATACTTTTTCCTTCCGGAAAGAGCCGACATCGGAGAAAGAGAGGTAATTCTAGAAGTCTCAGATGAACTAGGTATGAAGACGAAAAAGGGATTTAGACTTGAAGTCATAGCGTCAGAAAAGGTTGTAAGGGTATCATATGCGCTTCCTTTATTTAGTTCGGAAAACGTTAGGATTGTTGCCGGTGAGTATGAAATCGTATCCGACCGAAAACAGGCTGTTATCAAAACCAACTGGGAATTCAGTTTCGATGAGATTCGGTTCTATTCGATCAATGAATCTGAAGAAACATTAATCGGAACGGCGATATTCGATTCTACAGACGATTCACTGAACAGAAAGATCTACTCTCCCTCCGGAGATTATGTGGGAAATATCATACTAGTGACCGAATAACTGCAACGCTAGATTTTGTCTATTCGCCCCTCCAAGAAGAGGGGCTTTTCTGTTTACCAAATACCCTATGTGAGTATACTTCTGTGAAGCATATTTGAAAAGCAACTCAGAGAGTCTAACTGCATCATTTTTATCAGAGTTTTGAGTATGCTATAATTAATTATTGTTAGTGCCTGCATGATTGCTTGTATTTGCGCGATGCCGGCTTACTCGTTTGATTCAGATCAAATATCGATTTGCGAACAAGTGAAGATTCACTAGAAGGGATCAATGTCGATTACCATTGCGGGCAGTCTCTGCCAAAGGCCTCTTCGGATTGATCAAATACAGGCTTCGTATGTTTTTAGTCTGTATATTAAACAAAGGAGTGATAGATTTGCAGAAACCAACATATCTTACTAGTGTAGAGAAGATCGAAGAGCTAAATGATGAACAGATAACTGAAATGAAGAAGGTGACCGATGTTTACCCCTTCAGAGCCAATGATTACTATCTGGGGCTCATTAACTGGAACGATCCGCACGATCCTATAAAGAGAATTATCCTTCCCGACTTCGAAGAACTCGATGAGTGGGGGGATCTGGATGCTTCTCAGGAGCATATATACACCGTTGCTCCCGGTATGGAGCATAAGTACAAAGACACCGCCTTGCTTCTTGTCTCAAAGGTTTGCGGAAGCTTCTGCAGATTCTGTTTCAGGAAGAGACTGTTCTCCACAGAAAACAAAGAAGTGGTAAATGACGTTACTCTTGGTGTTGAGTACATTCGAAAGCACAAGGAAATCACGAACGTACTTCTCACCGGTGGGGACTCTCTAATACTATCTACAGAAAAACTGGGAGATATTGTTCGACAGTTGAGGGAGATTGACCATGTTGGCATAATAAGATTTGGAAGCAAAATGGTTGCTTTTAACCCCTACAGAATTATTAACGATCCAGATTTGCCAGATATGGTTAAGAAATACAGCACCCCAAAGAAAAGGATATATATAATGGCACATTTCAATCATCCTAGAGAGCTAACCGATGAAGCAATAAGAGGTCTGAACATTCTGAGAGATGCTGGTGCAGTTATATGCAATCAGACGCCAATGATCCGCGGCGTGAATGACAGTGTCGACGTAATGACAGAACTATTCAGGAAACTTTCATTTATTGGAATTCCGCCTTACTATGTCTTTCAGTGTAGACCCACAAAGGGAAATCACACTTATGCAGTGCCGGCCGAGAAAGGTTATGAGATTTTCAAGAAGTCCATAGACGCAGTTTCAGGTTTGGCAAAGAGGGCTAGATTCGTAATGTCGCACGCAACCGGCAAAATCGAATATGTCGGTCTGGATGAGAAGAAGATATACATGAAATACCATAGAGCGGCTGATCCAAAACGGTACGATCTCTTTATGGCTTTCGACAGGAATCCCGATGCCTATTGGTTGGATGATTATGTAGATCCAGACTCACTTGTATAGTAGGCGGCTTCAGCAGCCCTTCACTTCCATTCAGTTCTGGCAAGGGAGAGTACCCTTCCAGAACTGATTATTTTGTGTTTACCTTCAGCAAACTCGGCTCCGTTCTCAAATACACTCTCTACCGAAATTACATCGCCCTTTCTAGATTCGCGTTTGTACTCGATTGTAAGTCTCCTCAAGAATCTCTTCACAAACTCGCTGGGAACTGTCTCCATAATCCATCTAACATATGCCACGTTGTTAGAATGCCCGTTTGTATCCAGGTCCGAATTGCGTACTATAAAGGTGATCTCTTCACCAGAAGATTCATTTTCGTTGACCTTTGGAAAAGAAAGAGGTTCGTGGAAATCACTGTCAATACCATATAATTCGTAGAACTGGTCTCCGATCCTTATTGGTCTTCGCTTCCTCTGGTCAATCAGAATCCATTGAGAATTCGCGTCGACAATGACATTACCTGAACAATCAAATATCTCGAAACGCCTATATGCATAAAATCTATCCATTGAATAAGGAATAGTCTGAACAACCACGTTTTCCAAATAATCAGGATACCTGTTCACTTTGACATCCCAACGAAGAAGAAGCCAAGCGTATTCGCCCTTGCTCATGATGTCAACTCCGTGACCCACCTCCACAGTCTGAAGAGTCACTACGTCATTGAAATAATCCATTAGTGAAGAAATTGAAGCCTTCCACTGACAATCCAGTTCGTAGTATCTGACTCTGTAAACTTCTTTGGTAATCACAGGTTTCAAAGCTCTACCTCCAAAGATATGGCAGTTCAATCAATAATGCTATGTTCTAAAGACGAGCAAACTCCTTAGTTGATTGGAGACCTGGTGCATGACAATGATAGCATTCTGCGGGATAGGCTGCACTCAGTGCGATACATACAGGGTCATTATTGCCGATGATAATTCACTAAGAAGAGAGACTGCAAATGGGTGGTCGAAGGATTTTGGTTTTTTGATTTTGGCGACCAACATCAGCTGCAGCGGGTGCACATTTAAACTCTGTTGTGAAGAGAAGGGAATCTCACAAACTGCGGGGAATGCGAAAAGTATCCGAAAGAAACGCTGGAAAGAATTTTGAAATCCCTGCCAAATGTTAGAAGAAGATTGGACTCCATACCCAAGAAATGTTACCGCATCACGGAGTAAAGCACAATAACAAGCAACTTATCCTCGCAGTCACCTATACCACAAATGTCTTGAAGTATCTCCTTACTGATAAGATATTTTTTAAAGTGCAACATTGATATACTGCATCTGGTTACCGCTCGCTCCATAAATAACAACCCAAAGTATTCATGAGATGTGGCATCCGGTGTGTTAATGTTAATGTTTATTTTAACAGGTAATCTATAGGTAATGCACACTGCATGTTTTCGCCCTATTTTCACAAAGCAATATTCATACAAACAAACTAGAATAAATATAGTTTATAACCCCCCTATCCCCCTTAGATAGGAACCCCATATAGTCCGGATCATTAGATCCGGCTTTTTTTATTCTTGTTATTCCTGATAGTAATTCTGGTTTATAATTGTTTTCATAACTTACCTTATGGAGGTGCTGTCTTGAAGTGGATAGATATTAGAAGTGATACAGTTACAGTCCCCGGTGAAGAAATGAGGCGGGTTATGGCCAGCGCAGAGGTAGGAGACGATGTGTACGGAGACGATCCGACAGTCAACAGACTTGAAGAGATGTCAGCAGACATCCTGAAGAAGGAAGCCGCCCTTTTCGTTCCTTCAGGAACATTCGGGAATCAACTTTCAATCCTCACACACACTCTAAGGGGAGATGAGGTGATTATTCCAGCGTCCAATCACATCATTGTTCACGAGGCCGGAGCTTCTGCAGTGATAGCGGGAGTTCAGATGAGAACTCTTGACTGTGATGATGGCAAACCTTCAGCCGAAAGAATCAGAAGTGCCATCAGATCTGAGGATCTTCATTATCCGAGAACCGGATTAATCTGTCTGGAAAATGCCCACTCCAGCGGACGAATCCTCCCCATGAATTACATCAGGGAGATCTACGAACTGGCTTCAGCGCAGAAAGTCCCCCTGCATCTTGATGGTGCAAGAATATTCAACGCTGCTATTGCCGAAGGGGTTAGCCCCGCAGAAATTGCCTCTTGTTCCGACTCGGTTATGTTTTGCCTCTCGAAGGGACTCGGTGCACCGATAGGGTCAATGCTGGTAGGTAAACGAGAATTCATAGCCAAGGCACGGAAGGGAAGAAAGATCATGGGAGGAGCTATGCGTCAGGCAGGTATTATTGCTGCCGCCGGAGTATTCGCACTCGAGAGAATGATCGATCGTCTTCAAATAGACCACGACAATGCTAAATACCTGGCTGAAGGGCTTTCAAAATTACCAAAAATCGAAGTCTTCTTTGATCGTCTCGACATAAACATGGTTTTCTTCAGAATCACCGGTAAATCAAGTTCAAAGTTTATCGTTGAAACTCTTCACGATAAGGGAATAAAGATAAATCCGCCTGAAGCTGGCGAATGGCGATTCGTAACCAATCTAAACGTTACCAGAGAAGATCTCGATATAGTTCTTGAGGAATTCGAAGGTGCTCTTACAAGGACTCTAGCAAGCTAGGCAGTTCTTCCAAGCTTTCGATTCTTGGTGCGTAGTCTAAGTAAGATCTTGACCGATCGATAAGAATTCCCTTAATTCCGGCTGCAGAAGCGCCAAGCATGTCTACTTGAATGCTGTCACCAACAAAAATGACGTGCCTCTTCTCGATTTCCATCATAGACAGTAGCTTCTCAAAGATAACTTCGCATGGTTTGTACGATCTTGCCGATTCCGAAGTTAGCAGAAAATGATGTGGAATTTTATTTCTTTTTACAACCTTCTCAGCAAAGGAATTATCGGCATTAGTTAGGATTGCGACAGAATACTTGTTTACGATCGCCCTTAGGATCCTTGCATCCGGATAGGCGCGGAACTTAGAGAAGGAATCGTACATGAAGTTACAGTAGGCTTCCATGTCTCCTGGCAAATCGTACTTGTCAATCAAATCGCTTATCAGAAGATAATAATAGTATCTCTCCGGCTGAAAGGGCATTTTATGACAGTCCTTGAAGTAGTGGCCGTAGAGATTCACAAAGTCTCTCTCTATTTCCGCCACTTCAGCTGACGACTCTTCTGCCATCTTGGAGCATACAGGTCTGAAGAGCCTCGCGTTACTGACAATGGTTCCAAACAAGTCAAATATGATTCCTCTAACCATCATGTCTCCATTTCATCTTCTAGATTTACTTTTCGAATTTTTGTATAATACTATTGCAATTCTAGCACCTTCGAATTCTGTTCTGCGATGTTCAGATGTCTCTCGTCTGGGCCACTGGAGGTGGCAGATGTGTCTAGGGAAATGAGGATTATGTGGCTGCACAATCGCTTGCTAAAGAATGATTTCGCAGCCATGAAAGACTACACTCAGAAGTTTGGCATCTCAGTCCGACAGGCCCATAGAGATTTCAAGTATCTGAGAGCAAATCTTGGAGCGCCCATGAAGTACTCTAGGAAAAGAGGCGAGTACTTCTATTCCGAACCCTATCATTTGCCTTCTCTTTTCGAAGACAGCATGAAATTTCAACTAAGAACAGAATATCGAATAAGCTCAGTCTTTCTGAACGCGATAGCTAGTAAGAAAGCTGTGAAGATTTTTCAAAGAGGGGGCAAAGAGTTCATTTTCTATCCCGCCTGTTTCGATGAAAGACGCGAGTTATTTTGTGGTCTTCAAGAGGATGGTAACGTCCGATTTGTCAGGTCAGACGAGATTGATAAGGTCATCTTTTCGAACAAGAGGTATTTGGAAGAACCAATGCTCTGGAACCGAATATTCCCGCGAGAAGCTGAATTCCACGAAGTAGACCTGGATTTTGGTGGCGATCGCCATAAATACCATTTCTTCGAGATAGGAGATTTGGTGATGTTCCTGGCTTCTGAGAACTCCTTCAAGGTTATTGGGCCGCAGGAGATCATTGACGAACTCAGAAAAGTTGCCGAAAATCTTCTGAAGACAATAGCTGACTGAGATGAGAGCAATTCCAGTTTTCTTGCTCTTGATTGTTGCGGCCTCTCTTTCATCGGTTACAGTGGATAGTTTTCTGAACTCCACTCAATTCCATCAACTATGGATAATGCAAATGTCAAGATTGTGGAGTCGCCTTCAGAGGGGCTTATCGAAATAGATACGTTAAACTTCGACTCGGTTGTATTGCAGAGGATTAAGTGGCTAAACGATCCGATGATCATAAAACCACCAAGGATAGAGTCAAAAGTTGCAGTGATGTTCATAACTGGTGACCACGGATACTCGTAGGAAGAGCTGGCATTATTCGGATTGCTGGCTTTGCAAATAGAGCTTACGTTGCCGTCCTATTCAACATCCCAAATCAACCACTTTTTGGCGGTCCCAAACAAAGAGGACTGGTTACTTAGCTATTCTCTTGTAAGATGTCTTAAGAGTTGTGATTACACATGACCCGCCTTATTGCCCATGGTTCAAGCCACTATTGCTTCAATGAACATCATGAATGACTTCATAGGGAACAAGGGGGACGAAGTTGAAGGCTTCACTTTATCGGGGGGGCTCCAAGCGAGGTTGGACTACATGGCTAACTGCCCCGATGCACAAGAGAGTCAAAGGAATCGTTCCCACAGCCTTTGACAACCTCAATATTGCTGTACAGATGGAACACAAGCTTGACTTCTGGGGAGGCTTTTGTCACTCCATTGAGGAATATGTACAGAGATGAATCCTTGATGATCTAAATAACCCGGCATAACTAGATTTGCCAGAGTACATAGATCTTTCACATATCGATCTCAACTCGTAATTCCAAAGCAAATTGCTGTCGGAACGAATGATCCATATGGCCCATAGACTCAGCTAACTAATACATAGAAGAACTGCCCGGCTGTTCATCAATGGTTTATGCTCCAAAGGCAGGACATGGGGCCGAAGTTTTCAGAGTTTCTCAAGCGATAAGTTCAGTGATTCATCACCTGAACACAGGTAAGCCTCTTTCTTCAATGAGTTATGTAGAAGAGCAATCAGAAGGAACGTTGAAGGTTAGAACCTTGATGGAAAAAGAAAATGCGAATTTAAAGGAACTGAGGCTATTCAGATCGTCTTCCCCCGGATGGAGATTTTCGAAAGACAAGATTCGAATCGATCCATGTCAAAGAATGCAATTCAAAAGAACTGACTCTCAAAGCCCACCCCGTTTTATTTCGAAGGCGTTTTCGACTTTGGTGAAAAGGAGCTCTTGATATCGACATCCGCGAGAGTTATGGGCAGATGACTTGACTTGAGAAGAGAATGCAGTTACAATCAATTAGATGACCGTCTAATTGATTTGGAGACATCCTATGAGTGAACTTTGCCCGAGTAGAGAAATTCACGTCGACGTAGATAAATATAGACTGATAGCTAAGGAAGTTTCGGGTCTCTCGGATCTTTTTAAGGTTATCGCCGACGAGACGCGAACGAAAATAGTATTTCTTCTGTCTGAAACGGAACTGTGTACATGTGATCTTGCAGAGATTCTCCGGCTATCACTCCCAACGATTTCCCATCACCTAAAGCAACTGAAGTCTTACAGACTCGTGAAAAGCCGTAGGGAAGGTAAGTCTGTTTTCTACTCCTTAGAAGACTTTCACGTTGTTGAGCTCATAAAACTTGCCAGAGAACATTTCCAGGAACTGTCGGAGGGCGATTAGAATGAAGAAATACAGAATAGAAGGACTTGATTGTCCTAAATGTGCAGCCAAACTGGAGGACCAGCTAAAGAGATCGGGAGTTGATGCAAGAATAGATTTCTCTTCTTCGACACTAATAATCGATGGTCAAACTTTCGAAGAAGTAGAAGAAGTTATTCACAAACACTCACCGGAGATAACACTGTTGGAATCTCCGGACGTTGAGAAGGATTTACCCATCAAAGAACTTGTGAAACTTCTCTTCTCAGGAGTCCTTTTTTTCATTGCTTTGGTCTTTTCTCCCTTTATTCATGGGAATAATGAGTTGCTTGAATACGGCTTATTTGTAACTGCGTATCTTGTCGCTGGGGGAAACACCGTTTTAAAGGCTTTCAGAAATCTCTTCAAGGGGGACTTGTTCGACGAGAGTTTTCTTATGACCGTCGCTACTATGGGTGCATTTGCAATCCACGAATTGCCTGAAGCTGTTGCCGTGATGATCTTTTACAGTTTAGGAGAGCTTCTGGAGGCAATCGCCTTGAGAAAATCGAGAAGATCGGTGAAGGAACTGATAGATTTAAGGGCTGAAGAAGTAAATCAGATCATTGACGGACAACTTCGGACTGTACCGGCAAGTCAGATCCAGCCGGGTGACAGATTTGTTGTCAAACCAGGAGAGAGAATTCCCATAGACGGTCTTGTTAACTCTGGAAGCACCTGGATAGATAAATCACTTCTCACAGGAGAAAGTAGTCCCGTACCTGTAAAAGAAGGCGATATAGTTCTTGCCGGAACCATAAACAAATCAGGTATAATAGAAGTCACTGCATCCACAAATCTTCAGAAATCTTACACTAGCAGAATGCTGGAGTTAGTTGAAGAGGGAACTTCTAGAAAATCTAATAGGGAGCGGTTCATTACCAGGTTCTCGAAGCTGTACACTCCCACTGTGGTCTCCATTGCTACCGCAATAGCGGTATTTCCCCCTCTGCTGTTCGGAGGGGGATTCTCAGATTGGGTTCATAAGGCCTTGATCCTTCTTGTCATTTCCTGCCCTTGCGCATTAGTCATCTCTGTTCCCTTAAGCTATTTCGTCGGCATTGGAAAGGCCTCAAGAGAGGGAATATTATTCAAGGGGAGTAATTATCTGGAATCTCTTGGCAAGATTGATTCGATTTTCATAGACAAAACGGGAACATTGACCAAGGGAAAGCTAGAGATCTCTCAAATAGAGACTTCTGGCCGATATGACAAGAGAGAATTATTGGAATACGCGGCCCTGATGGAAAGCTACTCCACCCATCCAGTGGCAAGTTCGTTTAGAAGTTTTATCCCAGAAATTCCCGAAGACATGAAAATCTCTCACCACTCAGAAATCGCCGGGAAAGGTATCACAGCAGAAATCAACGACAAGAAAATGGGCATTGGCAACTCCTCTCTGTTAAAAGATCTCGGAGTTGATTATAAAGAGCGAGGCGAATCAGGAAAGATATTTCTTTCCATCGATGGCAGAGTAGAGGGAGTATTCACTCTGTCCGACGTTCTGAAGGTTGATTCTGCCGATGCCATCATCAAGCTTAGAGAACTCGGAATTCATGAGATAGTTATGCTCACGGGTGATAGTCATGATATTGCTGGTTCTATATCGTCCAAACTGAACCTTGACGGTCTGATTTCCGAAGCAACTCCTGAAGATAAGATGAGAGCAGTAGAAGACGCTATCAAAAGCGGGAAGCGTACTGCATTCGTCGGTGATGGTATTAATGATGCACCGGTAATTGCAAGGGCCGATGTTGGAATCGCTATGGGCTTCTCTGGAGCCGACGCAGCTATAGAGACGGCCGATGTTGTTCTTTCAGGCGAGTCTCTATCTAAAGTCGCAAGAGCTATAGAGATATCGAGATCTACGAACAGAAATGCCATCCAGAATATTACAGCAGCCCTCGGAGTGAAAATGGCATTTATCGCTCTAGGCGCGTTTGGCTTAATGAACATGTGGGGGGCAGTATTTGCCGATGTTGGGGTAACTTTGCTTGCAGTTCTGAACTCACTCAGAATGTTGAACAAATGAGGCACTGTGAGTCTTCAAAGCTCTTCCCGCATAAACCTCTCGGGGATGCTACCATATCAATGTGCACATCAAGTCACTCCAAATGTAGAGGATCTGGTCTGGCATTAGGGACTACTTCATTATCACTCTGTAACGATCCCCGGCAGCCTTTTCTATAGAGACATTCTTAAAGAACTCTAAAGCAGTTATGTATGCATGTGAAAGAACAATTCCAAGATCTAACCAGTGACCTCCTCCAATCATGTTTGCCTTTGTCCAGATGTAAAGATCGCCTTCAAGAACACTGAATCTCCATGGCTGCCTGTTCATGGACGAAGGGGCTAGTCTACACGATTCAAGTATCTGAAGCAGTCTCTCGTCTTCGGGAACTGGTCCATCAATCAGAGCTCGAAGTTCCTTTCTCCTACCCATACCCGTAAGAATGTCGTTGATACTAACTTTCCCCTGGTCTTCCTTACCGATAATTATACCTGCCGGCGATCCCGCCTCTCTGATACCGGCATTCCAGCAACTACCAAAGCCCATTTTCGTCACTTCCAGGACAATAATCTCTCCCTGAAAGCCATACTCCACGAGACAGTTTGGCTTATTGGTACAAGGTGCATAGATCGCGGATGATCCTTTATTTAGATCCTTCAAGGCCCATTTCAGACGCAAGGAATGGAGAGTGGGAATAACTTCAAAAAAATCGACAAGCCTTTCCCGCTCCTCAGAAGAGAGTCCATATGGAAGGAACTTTCTAGTCGAATGTCTCATCTTTATTGTCTCGATTATCATATGAACCTCCAGAAACCCTATTCTCCCGAGATCTTCATTCCTTTCATCATCAGCGAAACAGGACCGTAGTAGTCTCCATTTAGCTCTGTCTCTCTAGAGAGATAAAGAGAATCAAGACTCTTCAAATTTCCTGTCACAGAACCCCCAGTAACGGGAATTCTCTTTGAACCATCGAAATACCATCCGAGTCGGATTTCTCCACCGAAATCTCCTGTCGTCTCATCGACATCCACTGCAGAAAAATGTGTGACTTCTAAATGAGATTCTTTTCTCATCTCTTCAACACTGAGACTTCCTTCTCCGACAGAGAAGTTCATTGCAGCGCCAGTAGGTTCGATTCCTATGTAATAAGAGTATCTTATGTCACCCCAGAAACTATTCAAGATACCGTTCTCAATTACCTTCCTTTTCTTCATAAGAAGACCATCATTATCGAATGGAAGGCTGTAGTATGAACCCTCCAGTTCAGGTACAACCTCTAGTGTTATTCTGTCCCCTGCTTCCTCAGACTGAACAGAGTTACCAAGCTCGGCTTCAGAAATTTTGTCGTACTTGAGATGGGCATTAGACTGCATCAAGTAATACCTCAATGCCTCTTTAGCAGGTTCTCCTGTAAGTATTACCGGAACTCCTTTAACTGCGGGAGTGGCAGTAGCATTAGCTCTCTCACGGACCATTTCCAGCAGTCTTGAAATTCTCATACTAATCCGCTCGTGATCAGGAACTGATAGGAGAAGTTGATCATAAAGCTCCACTTCTTCTCTACCTGATGAGCTCACTATGCTTTCTATATAGGTTCTGTATTTCGAAAGTGAGACATCTACTCCCTCGGAACTGAGAATTCTGTCCCTGTTTTTTATGACGAAAATCTCGACGGAGTTCAACCAGGAATTTACGGGTTTCGATTGAGAGAACACTGCCCCAACTGCCTCGCTTGCCAGTTCGGATAACTCATACTCCTCTGAACAAAATTTTCTCGAAAGGGCTGGAGCTAATGGATACCAGGGATTCTTGACAAACCCGGCAGCGAAGAATGCCTCTTCAATTGCTTCACTGATTTCAGCATCTTCCATCCCCGGGCTAATGTAAAATACAGAACTACCCCTGTATTTCTCGTTCTTATCTTCGAAATCCTTATACAGGGTAACCTCGTACTTGCTTACCTTCTTGGATCTTCCGAGGTCAACCTTGTCCTTAACAAAAAAGTATTCCTCACTTTCGACGTTTTCTTCCTTGATCTTCCATCCACTTATCGCAACCGACTTAAGCTGTCTAGAAATCTTATCTATCATTATCCCAACCTCGCTTTCGCTTTTATGTATGGACCACCAGCAGAGACTTTAACGAACTCTTTGTGTCCCTTGCCACAGGCTCCGGTGCCAGAAAGTCTGAAATCCTTTGACACCATTGAAATCGACTTAAGCAGAGTTGGAACATATCCCGTCATCATAACCGGTGATACGATTCTTCCTGTCAGCTTTCCCTTTACGATTTCTCTACCATAAGCTATGACACATTGGATACCCCAGTTCTTGGGATCTTCCATTCCACTATAATAATCTTCGAGAAGAAATCCATAATCTATCGAAGTTATCATTTCCTCCAGATCATCCTTCCCTGGCGAGAAGTAAGTATTGGTCATTCGAGCATACGCCTTCCTCTCAAAGGACTGCCTCTTTCCGTTTCCCGTTGGCTCAGTTCCAAGAATGGATGCTGAGATCACATCAGATATTCCCGTTAAAAGAATCCCCCTATCAATTATCACAGTATCTTTTGCTTCGCATCCCTCATCGTCAAAAGCGTAGGAAGACACTTCTCTTACACCAGCCGCGCCATCATGCATAGTAACTAACTCAGACGCAACCTGTTTCCCCAAATACTCGACAGCCTTTGCGCGTTCCTTCACAAACATATCCATTTCCACTCCATGGCCAAAAGCTTCGTGAGCAATGAGTCCAGCTACGTCGGGGGAGCATATAACGTCGTAAGTACCGGGACTTATTCGTTCCGCAGAGAGCAGCATTCTTGCGTTTTCTACAACTTTCTCCACATACTCATCCATTTCATCTAGAATCTCTGCTCCCTTGAGACCTGAAAATCCCTTCATGCTGTACTTTGTCATCTTTCCCCTTCTCGTAACAACATACAAGTATCCCTGCGACCATATGTAAGATTGAAAGAGGTCTTTCTTACTTGATATGAAGAGCTTGCTCACCTGTACGTTCTCCATTAAAGTCATTACGTTTATTACTTCCTCAGATAATGAATGAGCCTTACCTTTTAGGCTGGATAATCTGCCCAAGATCTCTTCGGCCGACAGCATACCCGGCAGGATCTTAACTTCGTCGTTGAAACTGAGTTTCCATTCCTTCTCCTCTGGAATCGGTGTCTTTGCCGCCTCAAGATTGTTCTTAACCATGGCCTTTCTGAAAACGGCGACTCTCTTCTTCACAAGCTCAACAATTCCATTAAGAGATTCACTATCTATTTCATTGAAAGAAAATTCAAAATAGCCTGTTCCATCATGAACTCTCAGAACAAAGCCCCTTTCTGACCATCTGGAATCGTTGACGCTTATCCCAGTAGTAGTTACCTGGAATAACTTTCCCTTCACATCGGTACCCAGAATAGAAACGTAGGGGAAATCATTCTCCAAAATTGAAACAAGATTCCGCAACAAGTCACGCCTATCGTCTAGATACTTTGAACTGGCTACCTTCATTTAGAACCTCCCATTATCAAAGGGTTATTTTTCATACTAAAAACTACTGTAGCATCGCATGGAAGCAAATCGATACCCTTGACTTCCAATATTATACTATAATTTATCTTAAAATGAAATAAATGAATCTAACACTCAATAAAATTGATAATTATTCCTTCAATTATGAAATAATTTTTCTGATATCTTCACTACTATACTCTAATGTAACATACCAGTGTTATTCTTCATTAAGAAAGATAGCTGGAGGTTAGGATAAATGGTAAAGGTTGAGAGAGTCACGAAGACCTTCGAGAATCGAAGGAAAAAAGTGACCGCTGTAGATTCGCTCAGTTTTGTCGCAGAACCAGGCAGCATATACGGTCTACTGGGTCCCAATGGAGCGGGAAAGACCACAACACTAAGAATCATTTCCACTCTCCTTAAGCCCGATAGCGGAAGAGCAACCGTTATGGGGTTTGATTCTGTAGATGCCCCCACAGAAGTGAGGAGGAGAATTGGATTCCTGACGAGCGACATGAAGCTATCGGGTAATCTCACCCCAAGAGAGCTTCTTCGATTCTATGGAGAACTAAGCCATATGCGAGAATCTGATATTTCTGAGCGGATGAAATTTCTTTCTGACTATCTGAACATGAATGATTTTCTCGACAAAAGAATCGGGAAGCTATCATCGGGAATGAAGCAAAAGGCTGCTATTGCAGTCAGCCTGATCCATGATCCCGAGGTAATCGTGTTTGATGAGCCGACCAATGGTCTAGATATTATTACAGCAAGAACCGTGACCGAATTTCTAAAGGACTATCGCAAGAAGGGAAAGACAATAATTATCTCCACACATATCATGTCCGTGGCCGAGAAGCTTTGCAACAAGGTGGGAATAATCTTCAAAGGCAAGCTGGTTGCCGATGACACTCTTGGGGGACTTTACAGAAGATTCGATGAGTCCAGTCTGGAGGATGTCTTCTTCAAGATCGCCGATTTGGAAGGGGTGACTGAGAGTGTTTAGAGACGCCCTAATAATCTTCCGCAAAGAATTAAAGAATGTGTTCAAAGATCCTAGAACAATATTCGCGGTACTAATCCTACCGATGTTGATTATGCCTATAATCTTCCTGGTTATGAACGCCGTATCTCAATCACAGGCAAAAACTTATGAAAACGCCGTTTACAGTCTGAAGGTGACCAACCTGCCCGACGAAAGGTTCTTGAAGATTCTCGAAGGGATGATCTCCTTCGAGATCGTCGATGAACTTAACGAAGAGACGGTAAAAGACTTCGAAAACTCGATAGTGGTTGAGTTTCCTCCAAATTCAGCTGAGAGAATTGAAAACGGAGAAAGAATTGATGCCCTCGTCTTTTACAACTCTACTTCGAGAGGATCGGCGTATGGAGCACAAATGGTTCAGAACGCTCTGGCTTCTTATTCTTCGTTTCTCTTATCGGAGAAGCTCTTGGAACACGGTTTAACCATCGAAGACCTCAACCCTGTTAATGTAGAGAAAATGGATGTTGCTCCCGAGGAATCTCAGGGAACGGAAATGCTCGCGACACTGATCCCATATTTTCTACTTATCTATATCTTTGCCGGAGCAATGAACATTGGGCTAGATACAACCGCTGGCGAAAAGGAAAGAGGAAGCATGCCTGTGCTCTTGGTGAATCAGGTTTCTAGATCATCGATCGCAACGGGCAAGATTCTCTACGTAATGACCATAGCGATTCTGAACAGCATTTTCACTTTCATAGGATTGATAATTGCCTTCAAATTAGGAGGCCCGGCATTTGGGGCAGAGAATCTAAATTTATCATCTCTTTCGGCCTCGACTCTTGTGGGTCTTTTCATTACACTGCTTACCATGTCGGGAGTTGCCGCCGCTCTGATCGTTCTTCTGGGTTCCATTGCAAGAAACGTAAAGGAAGGAAGCGGATACGTGATGCCGATATATATCATGGCTATTGTCCTCGGAATAGCAACGATGCAGATGGAATCGCCAGATAATCCGCTGCTTTATCTTATCCCTCTGGTAAATTCAATCTTCGTAATGAAGGATATTATCACCGTCAATTTCGTAATTGCTAGATTTCTGCTTATGCTAATCAGTAATCTGGCATACGTTTCGATTTTCATTTACTTTCTTACAAGGGTTTTCAACAGTGAAAGGATAATGGATAGTTCCGGATCATGAAAGGTTCAAGATAAACTCGAGTGTAATGCCATTGGAGAGCCGAGGCTCTCCAACTCTTTCTCCATTCAAGGCAAAGTGAGTTATCATTGAGATAGAACGTTAATAATTGTAATGGGAGAAATCCGGTTGAAGAGAATCTTTTCGATTGGCGCTTTTATATTTCTGATTATTGCTACGCTTTTTGGATCTGAGGTACTTGCTGACAGGTACCTTCAGCTTTTATTGCGAGGCAATTACCATCTCGCTTACGAGATGCAAAGCGTTAGAGCCAGAGCTCTCTATACCGTCGATAACATGGTGCAGGAGTTTCAGCAGTTAGAAGAGGAGTATGGCAATTATCTGTTCATCTTCTCCACCGAAACAAGTGTATTGAGAGGCTACACGGTATATATCTTCCACGCTCAGTTTGAGAGAGGATTCATTGACTTCAACGTGGTGGTAGACGATCAGGGCAAAATCGATACATTTGTGGTCCAACCGACGTCACAGCCGGGTGCAATAGCTGAATATATAGATACTAGCAAGTTCGATGAATTTGAGATCACTATCGGTGAGGGAAGATACCGTCTCCCAGCAGTAATAACGGTCCCCAAGGAGATAGACAGGTACCCGCTTGTCATTCTGATTCACGATTCCGGAGCTCTTGACAGAGATTCGACAATAGGTCCCAACAAACCCTTCAGACAGATTGCATGGGGCCTTGCGACCCAGGGCGTGGCCGTTCTTCGTTATGACAAGAGAACATTCGTGTTCGGAGAGCGCTTATCTCAGACTTCTCCAAGTATCGAGACGGAAGTAATAGAAGATGTAATCAAGGCTATAACTGCCGCTTCAAGAATTCCTTCGGTTTCTTCGATCTTCCTTGCCGGTCACGGACTTGGAGGAAGAGTTGCCCCCACCATAGCAATGAGAGATTCAAGAGTCGATGGAATAATTCTGATGGCTACTCCCTCTAGAAGAGAGCTCCAGGTAATAATTGACAAACAGAAGTACATTTCCTCGCTCAACAAGGGGGAGATTGGACAACAGACTCAGCTCCTAACAGATTATCTGCAGATCGCTTTGGAAGGGAAGCTACCTCCAGGAGCTCCCGTGCTTGCAGCGACAGCCGGTTACTATTATGAACTCGACAGGATGAGCCCAATAGAAACAATAAGGGAGCTGGAAATACCTGTGTTGATAGTGCAGGGTGACGCCGACTTTGAGTCGACCGTCCAGGATTACATAATGTTCATGAACGCACTCTGGACAAAAATCAATGTCTATTTCCATTTGTTGCCCGGCCTCGATCATTACTTCATGCCTGTAGAGGGTGAGATATCAACGCCTGACAACTACTATGAGTTCCGACATGTCGATGGTCGTCTCATAGATACCCTATTTTCATGGATCTATATTTTCGATTGAGAGATTTGCTCACAGCGGTTCGCAATTCAAGACGGGTCGAGAACTTCTTCAGAACAATCTATTAATCATAAAGAAAGCACGAAACAAAGTGACCATCACTCACTTCCTTCAATGAAGGGCTTTCTTTCCAGCATCTATCGAATGCCCTCGGGCATCTCTTAACGAATCTGCACGTTTCTGGTGGATCAACAGGTGAGGGAATATCCCCTTTCACTATCTCTCTATTTCTGGCACTTCTTAAGTGGGGATTCGGGATAGGAATCGAGGATAACAATCCCCTTGTGTAAGGGTGCAGAGGATCGTTAAAAAGGGAATCGGTTTCTGCCGTTTCAACAATCTTTCCAAGATACATCACAGAAATCCTGTCACAGATGTGTTTTACGACTGCCAGATCGTGAGCAATGAAGAGATATGTGAGGCCAAAATCATGTTTCAGATCCTCGAGAAGATTTATCACCTGAGCCTGAACTGAGACATCGAGAGCCGAAACCGGCTCATCACAAATGACCAGACTCGGGTTAAGAATTATTGACCTTGCTATTCCAATTCTCTGTCTCTGACCACCAGAGAACTCGTGAGGATAGCGGAACATGTACTCCGGTCTAAGACCGACCTTTTCAAGTATCTCGGCTATCATTGCCTTGCGCTCTTCTTTGCTCCTACCAACTGAATGGACTCTCAAACCTTCTGCAATTATATCGAATACAGTCATGCGTGGATTCAGAGAAGCGTACGGATCCTGGAACACCATCTGTATCTCTCTTCTGAATGGCCTCATTTTGGATTCAGAGAGGGAAAAGATATCAATGCCACCTTCAGGTGAGCCTTCCCCTCTATAGAGAAACTCACCTCCAGTAGGCTGGTAAATCTTTATCAAAGTCCTTCCTATCGTTGTCTTACCGCAACCCGATTCTCCAACCAATCCAAGAGTCTCTCCCTTTACTATTTCTAGGTCAACACCATCCACGGCCTTCAAATGAGACTTCACTTTAAACCCACTCTTCACGGGAAACCATTTTCTGAGATCCCTAATCTCTACCATCGGAGAGGCTTTCATAATACATCACGCCCTTCGAAAAGCCAACATCGAACGGAGTGCTGTCTCTCAATCTGAACTACTGGCGGCTGCTGTAAGCACTTTTCGAACGCTACAGGACATCGGGGCCTGAATCTGCATCCTTCCGGAAAATTCGATGGATGTGGTACGTAACCGTTTATTACATTGAGCTTCTTTTGATCCTTTTTTGCAACATCTATCTTAGGTATAGAACTTATGAGACCTTTTGTGTAGGGATGAACTGGTTTGTCAAAGATATCGAATACTCCTCCGCTTTCAACAATCTGGCCGGCGTACATCACAACAACCCTGTCGCACATTTCAGCGATTACGCCCAAGTCGTGAGTAATTATTATAGTTGCGGTGTCAAACTTGCTCTTCAATTCGTTCATAAGTTCAAGCACCTGGGCCTGTATCGTGACATCCAGTGCAGTAGTCGGCTCGTCAGCTATCAGTAGCTCAGGACTGCAAGCAAGAGCCATGGCAATCATTACCCTCTGCCTCATCCCCCCGGATAATTGATGAGGAAACTCCTTCACTCTCTTCTGGGGTTCTGGAATTCCTACAAGTCGCAGCATTTCAATGCTTCTCTTCATCGCATCATCTTCATCAAGACCTTCGTGCAGTCTGTACACTTCCGAGATTTGCCATCCAATTGTATAAAGAGGATTCAAAGAAGTCATGGGCTCTTGAAATACCATGGATATTGACTTTCCCCTGATTTTCTGTAGCTCTTCTTTACTCAGCGTAGAAATGTCCCTTCCCCTGAAAGAGATCTTAGTTTTGTCGCCCAGGAATGCGTTTTTGGGAAGTAGTCTAATAATTGAAAAGGCTGTGATCGTCTTCCCACACCCGGACTCTCCCACGATTCCTAGAGTTTCGCCTTTTGACAATCCAAAAGAAACGCCATCGACCGGTGTTATCTTTCCGAGCTGTGTCCTGAAAGAGATTTTCAGGTCATCAACTTCTAGTATTCTCTCCATGAACTTCAACTCTCACTCACAAATTTGGGATCTAAAGCGTCTCTAAGCCCATCTCCCAGGAAGTTTACGTTCAACACGGTTATGAAAATAAAGAACCCTGGAAAGACGGTAAGCCACCAGGGATTAGTACCAGCAGTGGTTCCCAATATGTAATTCATTGCCCTCTGAAGCATATTTCCCCACGAAGGCATCGGAGGTTGAATGCCAAGTCCCAGGTAACTCAGCGATGATTCGGCAAGAATTGCGTAAGACATGTTCAAGGTGGCAGAGACAATAACTATCGGTATAACGTTGGGTAGAACATGCCTCAATATGATTCTTCCATTTCTCACACCCATAGCCCTTGCTGACATTACGTACTCAGTCTCTCTTATCGAAAGAACCAGTCCTCTAACCAATCTTGAAACTCCCATCCAGCCAAACACAGTAAGTACAAGAATGATATTCATAATTCCCGAACCAAAAACAAGAGTAAGGGTTATCAAAATTGGGAACATCGGTATAGAAAGCATTACGTCTACGAATCTCATCAACAACCTATCAACGATTCCACCGTAAAAACCCGAAAACAATCCCACGAGCGTTCCTATTAGAGTCGTAATGACTGCTGAAGCAAAACCCACAAATAACGATATCCTTCCGCCATACATAACTCTCACGAGTACATCATGTCCAAGTTCATCGGTACCAAAGGGATGACCCTCAGTCAACGGTGGAGAAAAGAGATTTGAAAAATCCATATCTTCGTACCCTACCTCAACGAAGAGGGGGCCAAGCAGAGTGAAAAACGCTACACCAATCAACACCACGGCACCAAAAAGGGCAAGTTTGTGGCTCTTGAATTTCGTCCACACGAGTTGTTTGTAGCTGTTTATGTGAACAGGTCGCGCTTTCTCCTCTATCTCATCCAGTTTTCTCTTGTAAAAAAACTTTGCCATAACTAAGCTCCCTTTCTTCCCATTCTGATTCTGGGATCGACCATCACGTACAGGAAGTCGGCAACAAGATTCGAAATCAACGTTATTATTGCCAGAAACATTAGACAGCTGATCGCAAGATTATAGTCGCTGGAAATAACTGCATTGTACATAAGCCTTCCCATTCCGGGCCATGAAAAGACAGTTTCAATGATCAACGCTCCACCGAAGAAATACGGAATATCAAGTGCAATTATAGTGATTATCGGTATCATCGCATTTTTCAGCGCATGTTTAATGATTACTTTTCTGTCGGGCACTCCCTTAGCGTAAGCAGTTCTTACATAGTCTTGATCGAGAACTTCGAGCAGCGACGTCCTGATGTATCTTACCCATGATGCCACCTGAACCAATCCCAATACAAAGGCAGGCAGCACAAGGTGTCTCACTCTGTCTGCAAAGATATTCCAAAAACCGGTTATTCCATAGGTTGCCATACCCGAAACGGGGAACCAGCCTAAATTAACACTGAAGATAATGATTGCGATCAAAGCAAACCAGAAGCCCGGCAATGAAATGCCGATAAAAGCAAATATGGTGGTTGCGTAGTCGAAGGTCGAATACTTTTTAACGGCTGAAATAATGCCTATTGGAAGTGCAAATACAAGCCCGATTAGCCAGGCAGTGATCGTGAGCACTAGCGTGTTGGGCAAACGTGAAGCAATCAGATCTATTACAGGAGACTTGTACATACTTGAATAACCCAGGTCACCGGTTAGAACACTCTTCAACCAGGTAAAGTACTTAACCGGAAGAGGGTCATCAAGATGATAGTACTCTCTGAGTTCCTTCATTCTTTCGGGGTCATTGGTCATTGCACGAGGGTTTTGCATTCTCATTTGCAGTAGTGGGTCACCTGGCATTGAGTTCATTATGACGAATATTATTATTGAGATTGCGAAGAAAATCGGGATAAGTTCAAGAAACCTCTTTAGAAAATACACCTTCACGACTTCTAGCTTTCCCTTCTCTGAATATAGTCGGCGACGTTCAAACCTGCAATCAACTGAACACTGACAAGGCTCTTTATGGGGACTGCAGTGTAGTTCAGATTGTTTTCAAGATACTCCATTTTTCTCTCAAATGCCTCATCTGCCATCTTGGAGATCGCCGCTAGCTCCTTAGATCCATTGTCGTTTTCTCTTAATAGCCTTCTTAGCATCCCGAGCATCAATGATTGATAGAACTGGCTGACTATCTTATTATCAAAGACCTCTGCCACACTTGCCTTTCTCTCCAGAGACGGATCGTTTTCAATCCAGTTCTTCTGCGCCTGCAGTTGATCGGGATAGGTTTCAAGAACATTCTTGAAGACCCTGTAGAACGGGGAATTTCTGTCAATAACATATGGTTCAACTGCTTTCATCACTTCGCTGACGAACTCAAAATTCTCAGCGGACCTTTGATAATTGAATCTCTGCGCTTCCTTCCTCGTAATATCGGCTTCAGACATGTCTTCTACCCTTGAATCATAGTAATATGGCATCTCACAAACTAAGGCAAACGTATCGGCTACGGATGAAGCAAAATCATCAGAACTAGTCCCGGCCTTGATGACGTCTGCCGGGTCCTTGTCGGGACCAAGATTCTTCTTCAGATAATCGTACTCTTGAGCCATTCCGAAAAGCTTGAAAACGGCTGGTTCAAGCTGCTCCAAAAAAGGTGCTTCGGGCTCTCCAAGAGAAAGCGGTAAATCAAACAAACCGGGAAGTTTGCTGAAAGTCTCGTAGAGTTCTGGAACTGCGTCACTCACATAATAATAGACGCCTCCAAAACCAGAATTGTGAAGAGAATACATGAACTCGGGTTTCTTCTCCTCGATAAGTTTCATAAGCACTTGCGTCTCTGGTAAAGGCGAGTGAAAGTGAAGCGTTTCATAGTCGACCGGGAAGGTCCATTCAACTTGCTCATGACCGGGCGGTCTGTAGAAGTTGGCTGCGTATTTTCTTATGGATGAAGAATCCTTGAACCAACCTTCATTCAATTTAGTACCGTCAACATCTATTACCTTAATCAAATGCCAGGTGTAGTCAAACTGATCCCGAAAGGTATCGTCGCTGGCAAGTCTTTCACTTAGGAAGTCCAGCATCATTGCGCCAATCGGTTCGTTAGGGTGCGGACAGCCAAAGAGAAGAGCATTCTTCTTTCCGCTGCCAATTTCAAGTACGTAGATTGGATTTTCTCCGCGTGATTTTCCTGCTTCGTAAACTTTGACTTTTCCAGGATATCTCTTTGCCAGCTCTAGAGATCGCCGATCCATCTCCTCAACGGTGAAAAACTCCTTATAATCGGGAACAGAATCGATAAGCTCGATGAACTTCATATCTAAACCTCCGAAATTATGAAATTGAAGATGGGGGAGAAGATCCTCTTCTCCCCCAAAGATTCTTATTGCTCGTCAATGTACCAGTTCTGAATTATCCAGCCCAAACCGTTGTCGTAGCCGGAATTGAAGCTCTTAATGTATTTCTTTGCAAAATGGGGTGTCGGCGCAACAACCAGGGGCAGAACAGGGAGTTCCTCGGTCCAAAGCGCGAAGTGCTTTTCATAGAGTGCCAGCTTCTTTTCCGGATCGAGCTCCCTGGCGGCTGCGTTGACTATTTCATCGTTTTCCGCATTTGCCCAGCCGGTGAAGTTCATTCCTCCCCAATAATTCTCTTCAGAGGGTATCTGATCAGTGGTCCAATAATTCGCCGCTTCGTCGCTGACTCCATACCCCCAGCCTGAGATATGTGCATCAAAATCCCCATAGGGGAATATCTCGGTCCAGATTACCAGCGCTGGCATCACCTCAATTTCTACTTCCATTCCAATTTGCTTCAACATTCCCTGGATCATCTGGGCCATCATCTGGTAATCGCCGCTGCCAGAGGCGAGAGAAAGGCTAAACTTCAGAGGCGTTCCGTCCTTTTCGTATATGCCTTTACTGTTAAGCTTCCAGCCTGCCTCTTCGAGAAGAGCTTTGGCTTTCGCAGGGTTGTACTCGTAGTGCTTAACCTCCGGGCTCTTGAGAGCATCTCTCATCTGGTGCAGATCGGTTATCCAGGTATCTACGACTTCGGCAAGGCCTGCGTAGACTACATTGCTTATCTGTTCTCTATTTAGACCATAGAGAACGGCCTGCCTTACTCTCTTGTCTCCAAAGATCGGATGTGGCTTAGATGTATCCTCTGGATCTCTCAAATTCAGATTCAGGTTATCATAAGCAATGTTTGGTGTGTAGAAAACGTTGAACATATCTGCTCGTTCATTCTCAAGCTGCACTGATTGTTTTAGAGTTAGAGTGTATCTTCCGAAATCGATTTCCCCATTAAGTGTGGATGCGAATACGACATCCATGTCTGGAATAATTCTCATAACCAACTGGTCGATGTTCGGTCTACCCATGTAGTACTCATCAAAAGCTTCCATTATCACATACTGGCCTTCCACGTATTCTTTTAGCTTGTACGGTCCTGTCATAATCGGATTCTTTGTCGCATTTTCCACGAAACTGTCCCAGCTTCCAGAATGCTTCGCTTCCTCGTAACTATCTCTGAAAACGTGTTCGGGGAGTTGGAACCATCCAAAGTAGTAAGCGTAAACAGAAGAACCCAGCTCTGCATTACTCAGAGGTTCTGGAAGAGTGATAGAGTATGTGTAATCGTCGATAACTTCTACTTCCGAAACGGAACTTTCGAAGTAGTTCGTCGTAACAGGAGCACCACTGTTCATTACTTCCCACTGGAATTTCGCATCGTGAGCAGTAACGGGTTCTCCATCATGCCACTTCATACCCTTTCTCAGTTCATAAGTTATGGTGAGAGAACCATCTTCATTTATTACCATTAGACCGTTCTCAAGAGACGGCATTCTCTTTATCATCCTGGGGAAATAGAACCCATCCTTATCTGTGCCGGTGACTCCATCGCCGATGATATTACAGATTGTCCATGTCAAACCCGCAGAAGTAAACAGCGTGTTGAAACCGGGCGCATCTGCAGTAACAGCTGTAGTGGCCGTACCACCCTTCGCGGGTGGATTTATTGCCATATAAATGGATATTGCCGCCTCTTTCCTTGTGATTGGCGAACTGGCCTCGATCACATGGCCGTACCTGAAGTCAAGAAGCTGGCGGTTGCTTCTGTAAGCAACGGTAAGCGCTCCCCAAGCTTCCTCCGGAGCTTCCCACTCATCGAGAGCAGTCGTACAAATCTCGTCAAATGCCTCTGCTTCGGACTGCAGTCCAAGAACTTCAACCATTGCAACTGCAAAATCCGCTCTTGAAACTTCACCCTTCCCCTTAATGATTTCTTCCTTACCAGGGAAGGCCTTTTCAATAGCCGCCTTAAACTCTGTGAAAGTTAGTGGTGACTCGTCAACTGAAGTCAAAATCCCTCTAGATTCAATTACTGGTATCGCTTCTTCTGCGGAAATCTGCGCCAAAGACAGACCCGAGAAAAAAAGAACGAGCATACAGACAAAGAGTTTCTTCATCGCGTGACACCTCCAAGAAAGATGATGTGGAACATGACAGATTTATGCAATTATATACTGGCTTAGCTTACGAAAGGCCAGTAAGCGGAATTTACACCTATTGTTTACTTTAATCGAAAATTCGAACCGAATCGTTCATCTGGCAGAGAAAAAGAGATCCTCATAAGCTCTCATGACCTTAGCAGTATGCTTGCCGCATACTTCGAAGGAGACATCATCTATAGCCCTAACGGGCATAACACGAGAAACTGTGCTGGCAAGGAAGACTTCCTCTGCATTGAAGAACTCTTCCAAGGCGATGCGCTTTTCAACGACCTCATAACCAAGATCCTCGACAAGAGAGATCACCTTCCCTCTTGTGATGCCGGAAAGAATATTGTCAACCTCGGGAGTGTAGAAGACGCCGTCTTTCACAAAGAAGTAATTTGAGCTTCCACCTTCGGTAGCGTACTTTTTTCCGTTTGACTCTCTGAACATCAGAGCTTCATAACCTCCTCTGGCGTACGCAAAATTCTTGGCAAGAACATTTGGTAATAAGTTTATCGTTTTGTGTTCACAGAGTCCGTGGCGCAAGTCGGGATATGTAAGAAGCTTGACTCCATCTCTCCAGCTAGTAGAATCTATCTTTCTTAGAGGAAGTGCAAGCATGAAAAACGTGCTCCTGGTTTCTTTCGGCGGGTATCTGTGATCTCTGTGAGGGTCGGTGCCCCTAGTGAGTTCGATATATAATTCCCCGTCTTCTATACCATTTCTTTTGACTAACTCAACTGCAATCCTCCTTGCCTCTTCAGAAGGGAATCGCATTTCAATATTGAAGAATTCGGCACTTTTTTTCATCCTTGAATAATGATCCTCAAAGAACAGTATTCTCCCTTCCAGTGTTCTAATAACCTCAAAGAGACCGTCTGCAAAAGTCAGTCCGCGGTTCTCCAGCTGAACAAGCCTTTCCTTTTCCTGAACAAATTCACCATCAAGAAATGCCCACATAGAAACCTCCTTGGGTTTTTGAGTCTCTGCAACAATATTATGCATCAAACTGGCTATCGATTTGCGGTAAGACAGCTCATCAGTGTTAGAATATAACGTAACTGTAAGCAGACTTTTCATTTGGAGGGTTTCTTTATGGACAACGTTTTGGCGCTTTTTCCCGGGGGCTCTACAGGACTCTTTGGAAGTAAGGTGTACGATGTTGTTTTAATTCCAGAGGGAATCATGTTGGTGCAGTTGACCAGAGAACTAACGAATGAAGCCATTAAAAAAGCAAAGGATGCCTCTGAAGAGCGGAAGGAAGGGTTCTTTAAGAAGATGGCATCTGTGATGTCGTCAGGCTATTCCCTGCTTGACAGATACAACGAGAAGACAAAAGAGGAGATCTTGAATGAAACACCTGGTAATCTCTTTATTCCAAAAGAATCACTCAGAAAAATCAAGGTCTCCAGCAATACGAATTCTTCTCAGGGAACTTCTTCCGATAGCACAGTAATCAAAATCGTATGGAATGAAGGCAAGATTAAGCTGACTTTCAGAACGGATTTGAATGAAAGAAAGGTTAAACGCGTTTTTGAGGAGACGTTTGGTTTGTAGCTTCATCTTGGGGAATAGTCACTTCATCGATGGTCTGAGGCGGGAGGTATAAAATGAGGAAATCTTTACCATTCTTTGCAATTATCACTCTTATCACGGCCACCTTAATGGCTAATTGTGTTCTTGAATTCCCAAATGCTGACATTTACTATCCCGAGGGATATGAGGAAGTTGCCGTTAATGTAGGTAATACATTCGAATCGATAAGATCAAAAGCCATTGAACTAATCGGCAACGATCCTGGCAGGATAAACATTGTTCTAGCCGACTTCGGAGCGAACACAAACGGTCTGGCTCAACCTCACAATCACAAGACTATTCAGATCTTCGTGTGGCCTGCCGATACAATGCTTTCGACTAGAATGAATGAATCGAACCATTACAGGCTGCTTCTTATGCATGAGTTCACACATATTGCTCACCTGACCTACACAACGGGTTTTCCAGCCTTTGTCTCCAGGGTGATTTTTGGAACGGAAATGCTTTCACCTCAGCAGCTTTCACCATTCGTAGAAGGAGTGACGCTTTTTGCAGAATCGTCTAACTTCTTCTCCGAAGGCAGATTGAACAATCCAATGTGGGGAAGGGAAATGACTTATCAGAATTCGAAATCAAACTCTTTTCCCGGTCTTGATTATGCGCTATCCGTATCTGGCGAAGATTACCGAGGAGGGGCGCTTTATTACAATTATTTGGCCACTTTCTATGATTATCTTGTGAAAAGATTTGGAATAGAATCCGTTAAGCAATTTCACAAAGAAGTTTCCGGAAGATTTCCCATTATCGGTCCCATAAACGCCTCAAGGATTGCATTTGGTGAAACTCTCGACGATCTCTATTTAGACTGGAAAGAAGAGACCGAGTTGAGAGCAACAAAGTATGCCACTCTTACGGAAGTCAGGACAATTGAGAACGGGCAGATCTATGATATTGCAAAGACGGCAAATGGTGTAATCTTCTCTTATTCGATTTTTGGGGAAGCTACTTCCTGGAACGGCTCTGTGGAGCGCGGGATCGAAGAGTACGTCGATGGGGGCTTTTCCCGAAGGCTTTCCGATTTTGGAGCACTGACTTTGAAATGGCACGAAGGAAACATCTACTTGATGACGTCTGTTACTGAAAGAAACACAACGTCAAGAGAGATATGGTCTCACAAGCTGCCTCTATCTGTTAGACTTCTCGACAAAGGTATGATTACCGCATTTGAAATCTACAACGGAAGACTGATCAAAGCAGTTTATGATGCAAAGACAGAGATTTCAACGATCTTTTTTGATGAAATGCAACTTATCAGAATCCCATGGGTTGTCAAAGATATGCTCATCCTTGAAGATGGAAGTCTGATAATGATGCTATCCAGCAGCGGTATTAATGGAGCCATAGCAACTTTCAAAGAAGGTGAGTTCAGAGTAATTCTCGATGATCCATACCTAAAAGGAAGAGGGATTGACTATTATGAAGGCAAAGTGGTCTTCACTGCTGCCTATGAGGAAGGGTTCATGGATGCCTTCGCAGTAGATTTAGAGTCTTTGCAGATCTCTAGGCTTACTCACGGTGCAAATCTTGAAAAAGCAGTCGTTTTAGACTCCAAAGTCTACGGGTTCGGACACTCTCGTAGAGAAAAGGGTATGTCTGTTTTTGCTTTCGATTTTGAGAGTACCCCATATGTCGTGACAGCAGTCGAGTCTGATGACTTTGAGCCTTTACAAGTAGAGTACACGGTTGGGGACTACCTGAAGAAGTCCTTCCTTCATTTTTTGAATCCCGTCCTAAGAGCGCCGTTTGTATCATATGATGGCGAAAACATTTCCCTAGGATTACTTACCGTTCACCTTTCACATGATTCGAAGCACTCTATGGAGCTGAAGCCTCTATTCACTTTTGGTACCAACAAGCTTTCCTTCCAGGGGGAGTATACCGGGCAGTTCTTGGAAGGAGTAAATGTCTCTCTGAAAGTAAACTTAGGCACTCCCAACGTTCCTGTGGCAACTGCAGGGCTATCTTCTGAACTCTTCCAGATGCCTTTGAACCCCTCCACGAGATTTAGATCATACGCGCACATTGGATTTGACACATCAGGGGGAATGACAACTTCAGTTCCTTTGAGTTTGAAAGGAAATCTCTTCGCGATCTCTCTGGAACCCGGCATAAAACTCTCTGATGGGGAGATCACTCCACTGCTCTCTCTTGATGCCGGTTTTGCCCCGACTTTGGGGACTTCTGTCAATCTTGGTGTGGGTTTCTTCGACGATTTTTACTGGTATGCAAACGGCGCTCAGCTCCTGTATCGAATCGACTGGGGATGGAGTCCCATGTTCTTCCTGAAAGAGATTGGGATCGGGGTCGAAGTTAGTGGAACCAATACCAGCCTTGATCACTCTGCGCTGTACATGTTTGTGAACGTAGGTTCTACCCTGGGCTTGGGAGATGTTTTCCCGAAGATAGGAATTCAGCACAGCGACTCTGGTTTTGGGTTCTATTTCGAGTTGGATGCTAAACCTTGATATAAGACCTGACTTTTTATAACGATCCAGGTGAAAAACTACGAAAGAAAGGGGGAAACCCTTTTCTTTATCTTTCTTCAACGATTCAAAAGCTACATCTGGAGGTTAAGAGGAAGGCTCTCAATTCATCAAAACACTTACAGATAAAAGAGCTTCGGGAGCCGAAAAGAGCTTATTCTTTTCAGGTTCCAATAAGAGAAATCCGTCGAGATCATTTCATGTGATTTTCTCATTATCAATTGGTTTCGATGAAATCTGATTTAGGTCCGTTTTCAGTTATATTTCCGAGTTTTCTCCTAGTTTTGACCACGGCGGAAGGGCGTTCACTAGAGAAAACTCGGTAGCTGCCCTTTAGTTAACTTTGCTTAAGACATGACGAATGTATAAGGTATAATGCTTTTATCGGAGATAGCAAAAAGAAAGGGGGAATCAACATGAAGACAATGGGGTACTCGGCTTTTCTTATAAGCGATGCCGGTTCAGTGATTATTGAGGAATCAAAACATGACGGAATAACGCTCACATTTCCTTCCGATCCAGTATTTGCGAAGTACAGGGGCCGTCTCATGGCTGTTATCGAAGTCAAAATGGAATCATCAAAGTTCTCTCTCACAAAGAGCAAGCTTGACCTTAGCGGGGTTAAGCTTCATGGCGTCAAGATAGTTGAAGACAAGTTATTTGAAGATTCGGTTGCTCTTTGGGCCTTCGAGTCGAGAACACTCGGCAAAACTCTGAGAATTGTGTCAGATGGAGAAGCGTCAAAGATACCTGCAAAAAGGGATACGAATTTCGTTGTTCCAATTATTGTGAATACAATAGAGTTCTCCTCGAAGGAAGCGCATACTGGGAGATTGATCTTTCCGTTGCCAGATGAATGGTTTGTTCTTTCCAGTGTATATTTTGGCCAGGATGGCGCGAAAATCCGCAGGGAAAACGCAAAGATCGACTTAGATTCTCTTAGTACAGGAATAGTTGTGGAAGAACTTAGAAAACACAGGGTCTTCACCGACAACCTTTGGGACCTGTATCAACTGTACAAATCATTGGAGAGCTTTGAAACGAAAAACGAGTCTCTTCCCGAACCACTGGGAGAAGAAATCACTGTTTCGGATCTAGACCTTGAAGACTCTATACCTCAGGCTGCCGACCTTTACCTTTCAAAGGACAGAAAGACAACCGACTCTCTTCATCGCGAAGTAGTTATTCAATCGAGCATAGAAAAGGTGGGAACTTTCAGCAAAAAGAAAGCGGTTGTCCTACGGATTATGAACAATTCCGACCTCGGAACGATCAAGGGAATTCATATATCGTTCAGGCTCATAGATCCTATGGGTAAAGAGCTTTACGTTGCAGAAAAAGAACTTGAGGGATTGAGTGTCGGACCGGGAGAGGCAAAAAAACAAGTGTTCACAGACTTTCCGGAATTTGCCGACCAGCAACTGGAACGAGTAGTTGTGAATCTCATGAGTATTTCGTGGAGCAACGGTCTAAAGACGCTTAGTGATTCCTAGAAATAGCTAGATTTCTTAGTTCTCGATACCTGGCTGATTCAAGTATTCTCAGGACCCTCATGGATTTCGTATCATGGGGGTCTAGAACTTCTCCTCCTTCAATACGCCGAAGAGATTTGTCCAGATCGTCAATCGTCACTCCAAAAACATTTTCGTCAGTAACACCAGGTATGAGATCTGGACTTGGAGGTTTTTCTATTATCCTGCTTGGAATTTGCAATTGCCCTGCTAGTTCGATTACTTCGGTTTTAAACAAATGCCTTATTGGCTCAATATCGCTTGAATCGTCTCCCCATTTCACATAAAGCCCACATAACAGCTCGGTCTTGTTGGTGGTTCCCAGCACCGCGTATCCTCGTTTTTCAGCTTCAAGGTAAAGGGAGATCATCCTTACTCTGTGCTTCGATCTATAATAGGCCAGTCCCCTTCTGAATTCATCGTTTCCTTCATTACAAAGATCGTCAAGAAATGGGTCAGAAGACAGCTCCTCCCACTTGTGTTTAACATACTTCTCCTTAATTGTCTGAGGAATTAAGAATGCGGGAGGCTGAAGCTTATAAGAGCCAATCGCTCTGAGAGCTGAGCTTATGTTTTTGACTTTGAAGTCTATCCCAAGAAACTTTGCGACGAGCTTCGAATCCTTAATCGTATCTCTTGAAGAGTCGCGTTCTGGCATGAGTAGCCCAAATATCTTCTCCTTTCCAAGAGCTTCGACGGCAAGTTTTCCAACAACGGCAGAATCGATTCCTCCGCTAATACCTATCACAGCTCCCTTATAACCATATTTCGTAACAGAATCTCTTATGAAGTTTATGATCTCATCCATAGTGTCCACCTAACAAATTATACTAGATAAATGGTCTTTTCCCCTGAAAGGGTATATAAGTCATATCGCAATGAGCAACTAGACTCTCTGGCTGGAAAGGGTACGTCGGATGAAAGTGCTAAACTAGTGATTATGAAGCTCTTAAGCTCAAATTAGGAGGACGATAATGAAGAGAATTCTATTTGTACTTACCATCATAGTAGCTGCCGGAACTCTCATGGCTTCAAATCCAATCAATCTTTATGGAAGAGATGCAGAGGGCAGAAACGGAGTTGTGGCGGCAGCAAAGCCTGAGGCCTCACAAGTCGGTGTTGCAATTCTAGAAATGGGTGGGAATGCGGTTGATGCAGCGATCGCCACTGCATTTGCGCTGGGTGTTCTGGAACCTAACGCATCAGGAATAGGGGGCGGCGGATTCATGATCATCCAGCTGGCTGACATGGATGATGCTGTCGTCATAGACTTCAGAGAAACTGCACCAGGAGCAACGAGTCCTTCATTCTTTAATCTCGACGAGAACAATCGTCCCATTAACTATGAAAGTACTGTTGGTGGAAAAGCCATAGGAGTACCCGGTGAAGTAGCCGGGCTTCTATATGCGCTTGAGCACTATGGAACGCTCTCCCGCGAGCAAGTTATAAAACCGGCTATAGACTGGGCGAAGAAGGGAATTCCGGTAACAACCAACTTGTTCTCGATTATCAATGACAACTACGAAAAGATAATGATGATGGAAAACGGCGCCGATATCTACCTTAAGTATGGCGGCATACCCTATGAAATAGGTGAGACTATTGTTCTGAATGATTTGGCCAACACTCTCGAGCTAATCGCCGAGAAAGGAAAAGATGCATTCTACACCGGTGAAATTGCCGAGAAGATCGTCGCCGAGGTTCAAAAACGTGGCGGAGTTATGACTCTAGAAGACCTTTCAAATTACGAAGTGAAGATCCGGAAACCAGTTTGCGGAAGTTATCGCGACTATACAATTCTTTCCGTGCCTCCCGCCAGTTCGGGTGGAACTCACGTTATCGAACTGCTAAACATTATGGAGAACTTCGATCTTGAATCACTCGGAGACAATACCGCTGAGACTCTGCACATTTGGTCTGAAGCAATGAAGCTGGTATTTGCCGACAGGGCTAAATACATGGCCGATACCGACTTTGCAGAAGTACCCCTTGAGGGCCTAACTTCAAAAGATTATGCGAAACTGCTGGCCGACAAGATTGATATGAACAGACCAATCCAATCGGTGGAGGCCGGAGATCCCTGGCAGTTTGAGAGCGGCAGCACCACGCATCTTTCCGTAATGGACAAAGAAGGAAACATGGTTGCGATAACCAAATCGATTAACTACTTCTTCGGGTCAGGTGTCGTTGTTCCTGGAACCGGCATTCTGCTAAACAATCACATGGACGATTTCGTTAAGACCCCAGGTTCCGTCAATTCAGTTGAACCAGGCAAACGACCTCTCAGCAGCATGAGCCCCACTCTGGTTTTGGACCCTGAGGGAAGACCATATATGACGATTGGCGCTCCGGGTGCCACAAGAATTATTACCACTGTGGCCCAGACAATTAGCAATATCATTGATCACGGGATGACTGTTCAACAAGCGATTCTGGCCCCTAGAGTCTTCAGATCTCAGTCTGGGCCATTTTACATAGAAGGCCGCATCTCAATAAATGCTTACAACAAACTGATCCAAATGGGTCATGAGATATCAATAAGGAATGATTATGATCCTTATTTTGGAGGGGTTCATGCAGTGCTTTTCAACAGAGATATAGGCATTCTTTTTGGCGGAGCCGATCCCAGAAGAGATGGACAGGCTGTTGCGTTCTGATGTAGCACAGAAGATCACCTCTTCGAAAACAAAGCAACGATCTTTTCTTTTTTAAGGATGAAACTCAGTAATCAAATCGGTAATCGCTCTTTGATTGTGTTTCAAATCCTTGATTATAGAACGATACATGATCATAATCTCTTCATAACGTGCGTATTGTAAAGGGGTGAGCGGTGTGTGGAAGGAATTCAAGAAATTCATTAGTCGTGGTAATGTGATTGATCTTGCGGTCGGAATCATTATCGGCGGTGCGTTTCAGGTCATTGTCAAATCGCTGGTCGAAGACATTATCGTGCCTTTTGTCAGCCTATTTCTTGGTGGGATTGACTTTTCAAACATATTCATCAGTCTCTCCGGAGGAAGCTACGCAACTCTCGCAGAAGCAAAAGAAGCAGGTGCCGCAACTCTGAACATCGGCCTTTTCATCAACGCAGTCATAAATTTCCTGATCCTTGCGTTTGTCATCTTTATGATTGTGAGGCTCATTAACAAGATACGGGAAAGGCAGAAGAAGGAAGAGGCAGCGGCAGCGCCAACGACGAAGATCTGTCCTTTCTGTCACACTTCGATTCCGATCGATGCAATAAGGTGTCCCAACTGTACGTCTGAACTTGAAAAGAAGGCTTGAGACCCTTTTCGAAGAGAGCGACCTACGGGTCGCTCTTGTTTTTGGATATTTTCATTCGTCGCTCTTGTCCGTACCGATTTACAGACCGGACCCATTTCATTAAAAATGGATAACACGAAAACTCTTGCGATGATGGTACAATCATTCCATCTAGATCCGGAGGTTCAAGATGCGGCTTATTAAAGTCTTAACGCTTATAACAGCTCTTTTTGTTGTTCTTTGTTTCTCTCTCACTGGATGCATTAAACCCGAGGTTTACTACTCTCTTTCAGGCCAGGTCGTTCCTTACTTTCCAGAAACCTCAGCTCACGATAGTTTTCAAAGAACTGCAGCATACACTCCCATATTTTCCAGTAAAGACATAGAGCAGGGTTTCATGAGTAATCAATTTATTGTCCTCTTCGATAGAGGGTTTGATTCAACAATAATATCGGGCGTTTATGGAGTAGAGATCCTCGATGAGTTCTTTTCAAGAGACGGTTCTGTTGGTTATGCCGTTGTGAAGACAAACGATCCATCTTCGCTGTCTGGAATTGAAGGAGTCAAGTCAGTCGAGCCTGAGAAGATCTTCACTCTTCAATCCGAGGAGAGTGTCCCCAACGACCCGCTGTATTCCGGTCAATGGAACTATCCGATGATCCAGATGCCTCAGGCCTGGACAATTGCTAAGGGTTCTTCCACTGTCGTTGTCGCAGTAATAGACTCTGGTGCTAGGTTGGATCATCCAGATTTGGAAGGTATCTTTCTTCCGGGATACGATCTAATAAACGATGATGATGACCCTACAGATTATGATCCCGTTAAATCCCATGGAACCCATGTTACAGGTACGATTGCCGCGAAAACGAATAATTCTCTGGGGGTTTCAGGGATGACATGGGGAGAGCATTGCACTATCATGCCAATAAAGATTTTCGAAGCTGGGGAAACCACGGCAGGAATACTCGCTAGCAGCATTATCTTCGCAGTAGATCACGGCGCAAAGATAATTAACATGAGCCTGGCGGGTGGGGATGCTGACGTAGTTGCCGAAGCCGTAAAATATGCTAAAGAAAATGAAGTCCTAATGATTGCAGCTTCAGGAAACAAACCATATCAACGTTATCCGGCTTTATATGATGAAGTGATATCAGTTGGCGCGGTCGACAATGATATGCGATGGGCAAGCTACTCGAATTACGGAGTTTATCTCGACCTTGTCGCCCCTGGTGGCTCAAGCAGCGCTCAGATACTAAGTACCGGATACTCGACAGACGAAGGAAACACATACTCATATATGCAAGGAACATCCATGGCGGCGCCACATGTTACAGGGCTTGCAGCACTTCTTATGGCAAAAGGATATGCGGGCAAGGACGGCTCAGGTGAGGAGATAATAAAGAAGATCCTGAGAGAAACGGCTCTTGACCTGGGAGAAAATGGCTGGGATCAGTACTATGGGTTCGGACTCATCCAGGCATACGATTCTCTTACCTACGAGGAAGAACGCAGGCCACTATTGGTTCAGATCTTGTCCACCTCGGGCGAAGTCATTAGGGAGACCGAAGTCAATCCGGACGGATCCTTTCTATTCGATGGACTCACCGAAAACTACATAAAGATAAGGGTATGGAGAGATTTCAACGGAAACGAGGAGATAGACAAGGGAGACCTGATTGGTTATTACGGGTATCAGGAATCCGACCAGTATCACGCCTGGAACCCCTCTCTTGATTACGCGGAAACTTTATCTTATCTCAGCAGCGGTAGTTACGAACTCACTAATCCCTTACACTTTTTTCCAATAATAGAATTTCCGGAATAGGATTAATTAAAAGGGCTCCCTGAAGGGAGCCCTTTTTTAAACTAAGTCTCTTAGAGTTCCTTAGCAATGACCTTAACTGGTGTTGGATTACCAAGATTGTCGGAAACCGGACATCGATCCTCTACGGACTTTACCCACTTTTCCAGGGTTTCTTCTTCGGCATCCGTATCGACTTTCATTTCGGCTATAATTTCCTTATAACCGGCCCTGTCTTCGTAGGACTTCCCATAAAGCCTTGCAGGATTCAACGGGCCATAGACGTCTATCTCCAATCTTCTTATCTTGAAACCCATCTCATCTGCAACGAGATGTCCTACTACATTCAGACAACCGGCCAGTGCGGCGAGAACGTATTCCACTGGATTGGCACCCTTATCCTCTCCGCCGAGATTGGGTGGCTCGTCAACGATCATAGTGAAGTTTCTTGCCTTTACCGATACTCTGGCTGCACTTTCTGAAATTGCCTTTACTCTGAAACTTGCATCTGGCATACTATTTCCTCCTTTGTTGTTACTTCTTTCACAAATAGTGTAACCGTCATTGGGCATGAAAGAGTTAAGCCGAGATAAATTATCCGTAAATAAGGCAACTATCACTCGTTGTTTGGTTAAACTGCCTCGCATCCTGCGTTTTTTCTCGGCATGCTTTTTCTTAATCTTCAAGGAACTCTTCGTTCGGTTTTGAATTTAGATACTTTTGCTGCATAAAAAACAACGAAGAAAAGACCTTCGAATTTTTGGAAAGGATTTTTTCTGTTTAGATTCAAGTAATGAGGTTATCCTTCTTACATAGAGAGCAAATCGGGAAATCCCAATTTCAGGAAGTATCCAGATAATTCAACGCTCGTAGCGGGAGAAAGGAGTTTTTGATTACCTTCTTCTTATCTTATACCCATCTCTCTCATCGAGTACTTCATATCCCTTTTCTGAGATCAACTGTCTAAGCTCATCGGCCTTCTCCCAATTCCTTTCCTTTCGAGCAGCATCTCTCTCATTGGCCAATTCGATAATTTCTTCTGGAATGGTCTTGCTTTCGACCTCAGAGAGGCCAAGACCAAGAACTTCGTCAAATCTGTCGATTAGGGAGAGCTTTTCACCAGGTCGAAGATCTTCACTGTCGACGACTTTCCAAAGAACGGCGAGGGCTTTTGGTGTATTCAGATCATCATTTATGGCCTCATGAAATTCATTCATAAGATCACCATCGGGTCTGGTTTCTGACTCATTTAATTCCTTTAGCTCCTCAATTCTAGTGATGAGTTTTTTCATGGCGCTCTTCGCGCCATCGAGAGCTTCCATTGTAAAGGTCAGCTGCTTCTTGTAATGGGCGCCGAGAAGATAGTAGCGATAATCTGCAGGCTCGTACCCCCTGTCAATAAGAGTCTGAAGAGTAATGAAGTTTCCAAGCGATTTAGACATTTTTTCCCCTTCCCCAATGACGAGAAACTCCGAATGCAACCAGAAGTTCACCCATTCATGTCCGAAAGCCGCCTCGCTCTGAGCGATTTCATTCGTATGATGAACTGGAATGTGATCTATACCGCCTGTGTGTATGTCAAATCTCTCTCCAAGATACTTTGAAGCCATCGCGGAACATTCAATGTGCCATCCGGGAAAGCCCCTACCCCATGGTGAATCCCACTGCATTGCGTGGTTTTCATATTTATATCGAGTGAACCACAAAACGAAATCAAAGGGGTTTTTCTTGAAGGGGTCGCTCTCAACCCTTGAACGAATTTTCTCTTCATCAAGTTGGAGCCTTGCTAGTTTTCCATAGTCGGGAACCTTTGAAGTATCGAAGTAGACATTACCGCCGGCTATGTAGGTGTAGCCGTTGGCTTCAATTTTTCGGATCATGTCTATCATATCTTGCACGTGCTCGGTCGCCCTGCATGTAACAGTTGGAAGAATGATCCTCAATCTTTCTAGATCTTTGAAGAAAGCCTTCGTATAGAAATCAACGATTTCCCACACTGTCTTTCCCTCACGTCTTGCACCGGCTTCCATCTTGTCTTCGCCTTCGTCTTCGTCTCCCGTAAGATGGCCAACATCAGTTATGTTCATTACGTGTCTTACTTTATAGCCATTGAAAAGAAACATCCTTTTGAGGGTATCGGCAAAGACGTAAGCTCTAAGATTGCCAATATGGGCAAAATTATATACTGTCAGTCCACACGTATATATTCCCACCTCGCCTATCTTCAAAGGCTTGAAGATCTCTTTCCTTCTTGACATGGTGTTCGTCAGTCTTATTTCCATACTCTGCCTCACCTCATTCCCAGTTGCCTTCTAAATATTCATTATAAGGTCGTTTCTAGTCTTCATTTCCTCTGTTCTAGGACCGTACGATATGTAGTCTATCTCCACACCGGTTTCTCTTTCAATGAAGGTCATGTACTTCAAAAAGTTAATATGATCCGTGGAAGGCCAGCCGCTAACAGTTTCATAAATCGGTCTTGCCTTGAAGAAATCATATGAAGTTGAAGGCATTTCCTTAACCGCACCCTCAACATCATAAGCCACGCAAACCTTGACTTCGTCCAACCCATTTAACACATCGCCCTTAGTGATGACGAAACCTGTCAGGCCTGACCTTATCCTTGCGTACCTGAGTGCCGGAAGGTCAAGCCAACCCACTCTTCGAGCCCTCCCCGTTGTTGCACCGTATTCCTTTCCTCTTTCGCGAACGAGGTTCCCCACTTCAGAGAACTCTTCGGTCGGGAAGGGTCCAGAACCCACTCGAGTCGTGTAGGCTTTCAGAACCCCATACACGTTGTCAAGCTCGAAGGTCGAAAAACCCACCGATGATACACCGTGAGCCATACATGCCCCGGAAGTGACAAACGGGTATGTCCCGAAATCAAGATCGAGAAGGACACCTTGCGCTCCCTCAAAGAGTATGGAAGTACTCCTGAAGACCCTGAACATGTCTACTGCGCTGGTGAAATTGACGCTGAGCCTTTCGAGCTTAGTCTTGAGCCCAAGCAAATAGGTCGTCATTTCGCCAAATGAAAGTGTGAAATCCCTGTTGTATTTCATTCTTTTCATGTGATAAAGAGCTTCAAGTCTTTCTTTCAAGAGTGATTCATCAAAGAGAACATAGAGCTTCAGCCCCTCCCTAGAGACCTTGTCAGTGTATGAGGGGCCTATTCCTTTTCCTGTAGTCCCTATTGGCACCTTTCGCATCTCTTCTATGAACAAGTCCTCTTCTTTGTGCCATGGAAGAACTATAAAGGCTTCAGGATCAAGATAGAATCTACTTGAAATACCTGGAAAGTCCGCTTCCAGTGTTTCGAGTTCATCGATCAGCTGTTCTACATCTATCACCATCCCGGCACCAAGAAAACCCTTTGAACAACTACGAGGATTGATCGAAGGCAAAAGATGGTTCACGTATTTCTTGTCTTCCACAAAAATCGTGTGACCAGCGTTTCCTCCCCCAGAAAATCTGACTATCCACTCGAAATTCTTGGAAAAGTAATTGACCACTTTCCCTTTCCCTTCATCGCCCCATTGGGCACCGACAACGGCAAGTTTCCTCACTTAGTTACCTCCATCAAAAGCTCTTTCGAATATTTGGCCGACGTTTCTCAAATAATACTCAGGTTCAAAAAGCCGTGACGCTTCTTCTGAATCAAGATACTTAGCTATTTCTCCGTTTGATAAGACGACCTCCTTGAAATCCAGTCCATTATCCCAGCAATTCATAGAGAGATTTTGAATTAATTGATAAGCGTCTTCCCTGGACATACCCCTGTCAACAAGTGACAACATAACCCTCTGTGAGAAGACAAGGTTTCTAGAGGCCTTGAAGTTTTCCCTCATCCTGTCTGGATATACAACAAGATTGCTAACCAAATAGGCTGACCTTTCTGCCATGTAATAGAGAAGCATAGTGGCGTCCGGAAAGATTATCCTCTCTACACTGGAATGCGAGATGTCTCTTTCATGCCAGAGAGAGATATCCTCTAATGACGCTAGCACATAACTCCTGACTATTCTTGCCATACCTGTAAGTCTTTCGCAAATAACTGGATTCTTCTTGTGAGGCATTGCGGAAGAACCTCTTTGACCCTCTCTGAAAGGCTCCTGAACCTCCAGCACCTCGGTCTTCTGAAGATGCCTGAATTCGGTTGCCATTCTCTCTATCGACGAGGCGGCTATTGCCAGCGCCGCACAAAAATCTGCGTGAACATCTCTCGGTATCACCTGAGTAGAAACAACAGTGGGTTTCAAGCCAAGTTCCGCAAGAGCAATTCTCTCAATCTCGAGTGAAATGTTGGCGTAGTTCCCAACGGCCCCACTTAGTTTCCCAACCGCGCAATTCTCTGTGGCCTTCTTCAGACGATCTATTGCCCTCTTTATCTCCACGTAAAAGGATAGAAGCTTTAAACCAAACGAAGTGGGCTCTGCATGAACGCCGTGTGTCCTTCCCATGCAAACAACATCTTTGTAAGCGACCGCTCTTTCTTTCAACGCCTCTGAGAGCTTTTCCAAAGTATGGATTATGAGCTTTCCCGACTCCGTAATTGCAAGTGAAAGCGCTGTGTCCACAACATCGGAAGAAGTAAGTCCGAGATGGAAGAATCTCGCCTCGTCCCCCATATTTTGTGTCACTGATTTGATAAAGGCTATTACATCATGATCAACTTCGCTTTCAACCTTCAGTATTGAGTCTAGATCCACTCTTGCTGACGATGCAATCTTATCATGCGTGCCCTGAGGGACTAACCCTGTCTTCTCGTAGGCCGCAACTACAGCCAGCTCCACTTCAAGCCATCTTTCGTATTGGGCTCTAAGCTCCCAGAGGTCTTTCAGGGGTGAAAGCGCATATCTTTCTATCATGATCCACCTCCATGACCAACAAATAATAGTTTACATCAAAGCTAACATCAATGTCTTGCAGAAATGTCATCCATTTCAAAAGATCCTTCGGCCCGACCGTTGAACCAAGAAAGCGAAAACTCGCAACATATAGCGACGCTTTTGCACGTCACAAGAAGTATGCGTGATTAGCTGAAGAGATTATTCACACGATCAAATCGAATACTGAAAATTCTCCAGGAGAATGAAATGTCAGTAGATTGTTCTGATTATCCATTCAAAAAGAGTGCTTATCTCTACCTTTCTAGATGTCACAAAGTCTTTTGTCTGATCGGCTGTCTTCGGTAATCTAAGCAGATAATCACCAGTCCCTGTCTGCCAATAGATGGAGCTCTTCTGGCGTCTTCTCCAATGGCAACATTTGCCATTGAAAAGCCTCAGTCGCGTAGTTTCTGGCGATAGCCATTCCACCGAGGGCAAGATCATAGGAAGCAACGAGACCTCCAGCCGCAAAATACAAAGAGAAAGCAAGACCACCAAGTGTAAATATCAGGCTTGATGATACTCCTCCTAGGGAAAGCAAAATGGAAAACGCTAATCCGCCAAAGCTAAATAGACCGAATGAGATACCGCCAGTCAAGAGTACACCTACTGCAATGTTTCCAATTGCGATGATCCCCTTAGCAATACCAAAGGAACTGGTATTAATATGAACAATCGAGTGTCCGGCAGTGGCACTCTTTGAAACACACTCATATCCATAGAGACTTCTCTTACGACCAGTAACCGTAGCTCTTGAGTATGCCTTTGGATAAAGCGGCTTCCTTTCTTCCAAAAACCTCCTTGCATAATCATTGGGGGAGGCTAACACCTTGAAAGGGTTATCCATGCCACTGTCGAAAACTCTGTTTTGGATATCGTAATACATCTCTCTTCTCAGGTCTTCTTTGGACATTCTACGAATAGAATTCGAGCTCAAAGAGATCCGGAAGTCAAGTACTGAGAAGCCCTCTTCTCGTTGATCATTCCACTCACCGGTGTCCCATACTACAGAACCCAGCTCTCACACTCAATCATATGCTTTCATTATCGCCGGGTCTTCCTTCATCAAGTGTTCTGCGATAGAAAACATATCGGTTTTTTCCCAGAATGAAAGCTTCTGATGAGCAATGAGATATTTCATGGGAATTGGATGAGTACCGATTACAACCGGTACTTCATAATAGCTTTCGATGAACTCCTTGAAATGACTCAGCCTCGGACATGGTGGATATCCCACTACCATTCCCGTTGCCAGGTGTATGACTTCTGCACCGTTTTTTATCATTTCCTGCGGTACGTATTCTACATTTCCACCGGGACATCCTCCACAGTAGGAATAACCAACAAGCTGCAGTTCTTCATCTTTCGGATATAATGCAAAACCCCCGACATGTTCTCTCATGGCCCTGAGACACTTACCACCACCGCAATTCTGATAACGCGCACAAATAATTATCCCTATCTTCTTCACATGAACACCCCTTCCACTCTCGAGTATCTATCATTCTCATTATAGCAAGTATTAGCAACGATAATCCTTCAACATGCATCATTGCCTATCTTCAGAAATAGCTGTATAATTTTACGGCGTTAATCTCATCGGAGGTAGTTATGAAGGATTTCACGAAGCGAATGCTCTCCATTGCCGTACCAATTACTCTTCAGAACCTTATATCTACCGGCCTTAATCTCGTTGACAATTTGATGATCGGGCAGCTGGGTACAACTGCCATAGCTTCAGTGGGTTTGGTCAATCAAGTAGTATTCATTCTCAACATACTTACATTTGGTGTGTCCAGCGGAGCCGGGATATTTGTCGCTCAGTTTTGGGGCAAGAGAGACGAGAAGAGTATTGAGAAGACCATTGGACACATGCTATATATAACCATAGGAGCCGCTGCCTTATTCTTTGTCCTGCTTTTCTTCTTGCCTGAGAGAATACTCATGATCTTCACGACAGATGTCGAAGTGGTCAAGACAGGGGCAGTATATGCAAGGCCTGTCGCTTTCTCCACATTTCTAACATCCTTTTCCTTCATTATTGCAATGGCCTTGAGGACTGTGGAAAAGGCTAGAATTCCAATGTATGTTAGTCTTGTCGCTCTCTCGATCAATACGGTGGCAAATTACATTCTGATTTTCGGTCTTGGCCCGATTGAACCTTTAGGGGTTTTTGGAGCGTCTTTTGCAACGCTTCTCTCTAGAATTGTGGAATTCGCAATATTCGTCAGTATTGTTTACCGCAAGAAAACTCCAATAAGGCTTTCTAGATCAGCCTTAAAATTCGAAATTCCATTTTTCAGAAGGCTTATGAAATATGCTACTCCAGTAATCATCAATGAATTCTTGTGGAGCCTTGGTATTACAATGTATTCTCTGGTTATGGCAAGAATGGGCACAGAATTCATAGCTGCCAGGAATATTTCCAGCACAATTGAGAACTTTGGTTTTGTTATCTTTGGTGGACTTTCCTCGGCGACGGTTGTAATGGTGGGAGCAGAACTTGGAAGGAACAATTTCTCTCAGGCAAAATACAATGCGAGAAAATTGCTTCAGCTTACCGTCATCACCGCAGTGGCCACGGGCTTTATTATCATCCTTTTATCAAGATTTATAGTGAATCTCTACAATATAGATCAATCACTTAAGAACACCGTTCTCACTGTGCTAATTATTGTTGGCCTTTCACAGCCGATCAAGATGTTCAATGCGGTAAATATAGTGGGGGTTCTTAGAAGTGGGGGTGATTCCAGAGCAGCAATGATAATTGAAATTGTCTCACTATGGGGAGTTGGAATTCCCCTTGTCGCGATAACAGGTCTCGTTCTTAAATGGCCGCTTACTCTAGTTTACATTGCAATGATGGTCGAAGAGCTTTTCAAATCAATCCTGGGAATTAGGAGAACATTAACCTGGAAGTGGTTGAAAAACGTAGTTGATTGAACGCATGCAAATAACAAAGGGACCGAAAAAATTCTTCGATCCCTTGATTATCATATCTAAACAATTAAAACGATTATGACTGAAGGAATCTCAAGAACAGCTGAGCGTATATTCTCGAAACAAGAAGGAGATCTTCGATCGATACTCTTTCATTTGGCTGGTGTGCCATCTCGACATTTCCAGGAAAAAGCGCTCCGAAAGCCACTGCGTTTGGTACGGCACGCGCATAAGTGCCACCGCCGATAGCTATTGGTTCTTCATCATGTCCCGTTACTTCCTTGTACACCTCTCTGCACATCTTAACGAGTTCAGAGTCTGGAGAGATATAAAGCGGCTTCTGGTGATGAAAAGTCTCGACGCGAAATCCTTTGAAGGCTTCTTCTATTTGTGATCTAACCATCGATTCGTTGAAGAAAACCGGATACCTTATATTGATAACCAGCTTCAATACACCTGCCTGAAGTCTTAGTGTACCTGCATTCAAAGTCAGTTCACCAGACATCGAATCCTTTCCAGAAATTCCTAGAGATTCACCATAGAACTCATAACCGATCTTGGACTTTATAGCAGTAAGAAAGTTTTTGATTTCAGAGTCTCCAAGTCTAAGATCGGCCAGAAGATCTACAATAGCAGCCATAGCACTTTGCCCTTTGTAAGGAGTCGACCCATGAGCGGAAGAACCTGTAATCAAGATTTCGACTTTATCCTCCGATCTGGTTAATTTCAGTTTTGTATCATTTTTCGGCGAAAAGGCTTCAATCTTCTCATAAGTCTCGGCATCCACACCCCGGAGTACTGCCCTGGCCGAAGATGCAACCATGTTCGGAGCCTCACCGGCAGAAAGAACCTCTACTGATATTCCTTCCCCTCCGTTGTGCGCGGGTGCTGATATCCCGTAATTAACGATACCTTTCTCAGCAAATATAACAGGAAAATCAGCATCTGGAGTCACTGACATGTCCGGGATCTCCTCGTGTTTGACGTAGTATTTCATGCACTCCCACCCAGATTCTTCGTTCGTGCCAAAAATCAGTCTTATCCTCTTCGAAGGCTTCTTTACGTACTCTTTTACAGCCTTCAGAGCGTAAAGGGCTGCTATCATAGGACCTTTGTCATCCTGGGTCCCTCTTCCCCAGATTTCCCCGTCCTTTACAAGTCCGCTGTATGGTGGAACTTCCCAGCCTTCTCCTTCTGGAACTACATCGAGATGTCCTAAAACGCCGAACGTCTCTCCAGATCCGTAATCAACTATCCCAACGTATCCATCAGCGTTTCTGGCTTCAAAACCGAGATCCTTTGCCAACTTTACTGTCTTTTCAAGAACTTCCTTAACACCTTTACCAAAGGGGCCGCCATCAACAGGCGTGTCCTGAACTGACTTGATCCTAACTGAATCAGACACAGCACTTACCAGCTCATCTTTAAGGGCGATCACCATTTCGTCAAGTTTCCTATCCACTTTTTCTCCTCCTTACTTTATTATCTTCTTTATATCTTGTGACTCTCCTCGTCTGCAAACCAACGTTCCCTCACTGGTTGCTACCAATATGAAGCCTTCAATTCCCGATACGGCTAGTTTCTTCTGGGTATGATTTATCAAAAGGCAGTTCTTCACGTCCTTTAGAGAAAACTCCCCCTCGACGGCATTCCCGTTCTTGTCTTTGATCAGCAAATCATAAACTGCATCCCACGAGCCAATATCGTTCCAGTAGAAACTTGCCGGTACAGTTGCTACTTTTGAGGACCTCTCCATCAAACCATAATCAATTGAGATCTTTGGAAGCCTTTCGTAGATCTTTTCTATGTCTTCTGGTCTCTTACTAATCTCTGAAATTGCAGAAAACAGATCCGGGAAGTTCTTCGAGAGCTCCAAATCGAAAACGCTCTTCTTCCAAACAAAGATGCCGGAATTCCATAGAAATCTGCCGGACTGGACATAATGCTGAGCAGTTTCATAGTCTGGTTTTTCATGAAACTTCTTTACCGAATATACTTCTTCATTATCATCAACAGCATTTCCCCGCTCGATATAACCATAACCAGTGTAAGGATGAGTGGGGGTAATCCCTATCGTAACTAGCGAATCATTTGATTCGGCGTATTTGATTGCCTTATTCAGAGTCTTGAAAAAACTCTCTTCATCTCTTATAACATGGTCGGCGGGAACGACAACCATGATGTCATCAGGGCTAAATCTGGTACTGCCCAATGCTATTGCGGGAGCTGTATTTCTTCTCATGGGCTCAAAGATTACGTTCTCTCCCGGGAAGAGCGGTAGATAGTACTGCATTAAAGGAAACTGCTCCCTTGTTGTAATAATGATTATCTCATCTGTTACCTTTTCCATTCTTTCAATAGTCTCTTCAATCATTGTCTTCGATGAACCAAACTTGTGAAACTGCTTTGGCCTTTTCTTAACACTTACAGGCCAAAGCCTCTCACCTATGCCGCCTGCCATTATCAAGGTCCTTACCACATACATCTCTCCTTCCCGCCGCATCCCATTATCTATAGCATACCAGAAAGTCAGACCTTTACCCCGTGAAGTTCGGGAGGCTATTTTCGGAAAAATCGTGTATAACAGAATAGGAAGAAAGACTTAGAGACGAATGTTCGACTCTATAAGCCTTTAATCACCGGCCTCAAGCTTTGCGACCGTCACAATTTAGAGGCAAAATTAAATAAGGGGGCGAATTTGATGACAAAAGTCATGATCAGGCTGCGAATGAGTCTTAACGATGCTCACTATGGAGGCAACCTAGTTGACGGGGCAAGAATCCTTCAGATGTTCGGCGATGTCGCCACAGAACTTCTTATAAGAAACGATGGAGACGAGGGCTTATTCAAGGCCTATGATAATATCGAATTTATCGCGCCGGTCTATGCGGGAGATTACATTGAAGCCACAGGAGAGATTATTTCGACCGGAAATACATCCAGAAAAATGTTGTTTCAGGCATTCAAGGTCGTACAGACCAGGCCAGAAATAAGCGATTCTGCCGCAGAGTTACTGCCAGAACCAGTACTGGTATGCAGGGCAAGTGGAACATGCGTTGTCCCGAAAAGCAGACAGAGGAAGCGCTATGAATAAACTCATAATTACTGCTGCATTAACGGGCGCAGAAGTAATGAAGGATCAGCAACCCGCTCTTCCGATTTCTCCTGAAGAGATTGCTGAGGCAGCGTATGACTGCTTTCTGTCAGGAGCAAGTATTGTTCATATTCACGCTAGGGATTCTTCGGGGAAACCTACGCAGAATTTAGAAGTTTACCGAGAAATCAAGGAGAGGATCGCAGAGAAATGCGATTTGATCTTTCAGCCTTCAACTGGCGGAGCAGTATGGCACAAAGTAAGAGAGAGGGCTCAGCCTCTAGAGCTCAATCCTGAGATGGCGACTCTTTCGGCAGGTACTTGTAACTTTGGTGAAGATGTTTTTTTCAATTCACAGGATACTATGGAGACTTTCGCACAGGAGATGAAAGCAAGAGGAATTAAACCTGAGATTGAAGTTTTCGAGAGGGGAATGATCGAAAACGCTTTGAAATTGCTTAAGAAGGGTTTGATAGATAGCCCCATACATTTTGATTTTGTCCTCGGTGTTCCTGGAGCTTGCCCCGGGAATATTGAAGATCTGATCCACATGGTGAGAGCAATTCCTCAAGGAAGCACGTGGACGGTGGCCGGAATTGGAAGGAATGAGCTTGTTCTGGCAACTGCCGCTATTCTTCTTGGAGGGCATGTCAGAGTTGGTTTCGAAGACAATATCTACTACAAGAAAGGTGAGCTGGCAATTTCGAACGCTCAACTAGTCGAGAGGGTTGTAAGAATTTCGAATGAACTGGGTAGGGACGTAGCCAGCCCCGAAGAAGCGAGAGAAATCCTTGGAATCAGGAGGAAGAATCAGTGAAAGGATGCCCTTATGGAAGTCACAGAGTAATCGAGCCCGCGGGATTCCTTCCGCAGGCAGCATCAAGGATCGACAACTCTTTGGACCTATACGATAATGAAATCCTGGTGGACGTTACAACTTTAAACGTAGACTCGGCAAGTTTTACTCAGATAAGAGAAGCCTGTGAAGATGATGTGACAAAAATCTCGTCCATGATAATGGATATAGTAATGAAGAGAGGTAAGCTGCAGAATCCAGTTACGGGTTCGGGGGGGATGTTTATCGGAAAAGTGTCAAAGATCGGGAAAGACCTTTTGAAACGAGATTTAGAGATAGGCGATACTATTGCGTCTCTTGTTTCGCTATCGCTGACACCTTTGAATATCGAAAGGATTGTTCAAGTACATCTCGAAAAGGACCAGATAGATATTGAAGGAAAGGCAGTGTTATTTGAAAGCGGAATTTATGCACGGCTACCGTCAGATATCCCCCCTAAAATGGCCCTGGCCGTACTTGATGTTGCTGGTGCACCGGCACAGGTTGACAAACTAGTAAGAAAGGGTATGAATGTAGCAATTCTTGGAGGCGGCGGGAAATCCGGCTTACTCTGTTGTTATGCAGCTATGAAGAAGTGTCGCGATTCGGGGAAGGTTATTGTAGTAGAATATTCAGTGGAGAATGCAGAGAGAATTCGAAAGCTTGGCCTTGCCCACGAAGTTATCATTGCCGATGCAACAAAACCTCTCGAAGTCTATGAAAAAATCAGTGAGTTTACAGAAGGCGATCTCTGTGATGTGGTAATAAATAACGTCAATGTTCCCGGAACAGAGATGGGGTCTATTCTAAGTGCAAAAGACAACGGAATTGTATATTTCTTCAGCATGGCTACATCTTTTACCAGAGCCGCGCTGGGGGCTGAAGGTGTTGGAAAGGATATTACAATGATGATAGGGAATGGATATACTAAGGGCCATGCTGAGTTTGCGCTAGGAATCTTAAGGGAATCTAGTGAAATTAGAAGGCTTTTTCAGAAGCTATACATTTGAGGTGGCGTAAATGCGTGACTACAGAGAAATACCAATGTGGAGAGATGTAACACCTACTCAGTGGAGTGACTGGCGGTGGCAGGTAGCCAACAGAGTCAAGACCGTTGATGCGTTAAGGCAGATTATCGACATCACCGAAGAAGAAGCTCATGGAGTCGCCGAATGTCTCAGAACGCTACGAATGTCAATAACACCTTACTACGCAACGTTGATGGACCCCAATAATCAAAGATGCCCTATACGAAGGCAGGCCGTTCCAACCGACAAAGAGCTAAAAATCGACAAATGGGATATGATAGATCCGCTTCACGAAGATGAGGACTCTCCTGTACCAGGACTCACTCACAGATACCCCGATCGTGTCCTCTTCCTTATAACCGACCAGTGTTCGATGTACTGCAGGCATTGTACTAGAAGAAGATTCGCTGGACAGCTCGACAGGGCGAGAACCCGGAAGGAAATCGATGATGCTATTGAATATATCCGGGAAACTCCTGAAGTAAGAGATGTCTTGCTTTCCGGGGGAGACGCATTACTTGTTGGAGACGATTATCTGGAGTACATTCTCAACGAACTCAGGGAGATCCCCCATGTTGAGATTATTAGAATTGGAACTAGGACGCCCGTCGTTCTCCCACAGAGAGTTACTCCAGAACTCGTGAAGATGATCAGAAAATATCATCCCGTATGGATAAATACTCACTTCAATCATCCTCTCGAAATCACTCCCGATTCAACCAGGGCATGCGAAATGCTCGCAGATGGAGGTATACCACTGGGAAACCAGTCGGTACTCCTCAGAGGAGTTAACGATTCTCCATATATAATGATGGAACTAGTGCATCAGTTAGTCAAGATCAGAGTGAGACCGTATTACATATATCAGTGTGATCTCTCTCAGGGAATCGGTCATTTCAGAACCTCAATTAGAAAAGGTATTGGAATCATGGAATCATTGATCGGCAACACGTCGGGATTATGCGTTCCAACATTCGTCGTTGACGCTCCAGGTGGGGGCGGTAAGATTCGAGTAATGCCTCAGTACAATATTTCCGAATCAGACAGAGTCGTCGTTCTGAGAAACTACGAAGGAGTAATCACCACATATCATGAGCCAGATGACACTTCTAGCGATGTTGATGACAGAGTGTACAGAGAGAAATACGAGTTCACAGGAGTATCAGATCTTCTTTACGGAAATTCGATGAGTTTCGAGCCTACAACACTTCAAAGAAGAGACAGGATAAAGAAGTGGAAGGAGAAGAAGGTGAGAAAATGAAATTCGAAGACTTCTTCGTGGGCCAGAGTTTCTCAACCAGAAGAAGAATTACAGCCGAAATGGTTGACTCCTTTGCGAACTTGACCGGAGACAGGAATCCCGTTCACACAGATGAGAAATTCGCAAGAAAGTCGCGTTTTGGCAGAAGAATCGCTCATGGAATGCTGTCTGTGGGGATAATTTCCGCGATTCTAGGAAATGAATTCCCTGGACCCGGCTCCATATACATGAAACAGGAGGTAAGATTCCTCAAACCAATATTTCTTGAAGAAGAAGTGTTAATTACTATAGAAATCCTCGAAATCAAAGTTGAGAAAAAGAGATTATCTGTAAGAACAACCGTAGAAAAAAACAACGGAGAGATGGCAGTTGACGGAGAGGCGCTTCTACTATTCGAGGGAGAATGAAGCGTCGGATCAGAATATCAGATTTGGCCGAGGGAATTGAAGTAATATCGGTGATCGGTCTTGAGAAGAATACAGGAAAGACTGTTGTTTTGAACCAAATGCTAAAAGAATTTCGAGAAAAGGGCACAACTGCAGGAGTAACATCTACCGGCCTAGAGGGTGAAAAGAGAGACCAAGTTTACCTTAATGAGAAGCCGGAGATAACTCTAAGCAGAGGGACTTATTTCGTCACATCTGAGAGGGATTTCCGTCATCGAAGTTTTTCTGCTACCGTAATAGATTTGAGAGACTACAGATCTCCTCTAGGAAGAACGGTTTTTGCGCGGGCGGAAGCCGATGGGAAAGTCATAATATCGGGGCCATCTATTCTTGAATATCTGAGTGAAGCTGTAAACACAATGAGATCCTACGGTTGTGAAAAGATACTGATCGACGGCTCAACTTCAAGAATGAGTCCGGGTACGCCTCTAGTTTCGGACGGAGTTATTCTCGCCACCGGTGCGGCATTATCGATGAATTTGGAGGAACTGTGTAGGAAGACCAGTTTTGTAGTGAGATTGCTTTCTCTTCCAGGCACAGAACTCGAGCTCCACAAAAGAATTGCTCCGCTAGGAACCGGTTTGTGGGTAGAGAAAGACGGAGTTTTCGAAAGATTAAGCCCTTCTCCATTAACAGCAAAATCCTTGAAGCATGAACTTGCCGGGAGAACGATTTACATTAATGGTTCGCTTACATCTTCAGTTCTTCTTGCCTTAGCAGAAAAGAATACTAGAATCATCTTGAAGGATTTTTCACGAGTTTTCTTTGACGAGTTAACTCTCGCAAAGTATGAAAGAGCGGGAGGCCACCTAGAAGTCTTGCATCCGACGCACCTGATCGCAGTCACAGTGAATCCGTTAGCACCGAACGGGTTCAAGATTCAATCAGATAAACTTATAAAGTCACTTGAAAGCAAGATTGATGTGCCAGTACTAGACGTTTTGGAGGAGAGTTCAAATTGAAGTATTTGGATTGTGGATTTGAGTACATCCTCTCTCGCATTGATCCCGTTACTCCTATGGGCAGAGAGGAATTGCGCGCTATGACCTTCTTGAAAAGGGATGAGGATATAGAGGCTTTTCACAAGAGACAGCTTGAGGTGAACGAGAGAAAATCACAAGTAGAGTCCCTCAAGTCTATTCTAGCGAGGGTACGGGACATTAGGGGAACTATTTCAAATCTCTCCCCTGGGAAGATTCTCGACGATATTGAACTGTTTGAGATAAAGAGCTTCGCCTATTGGTCAGAAAGACTGAGAAGTGAGATTGGAGAGTGCAGTTCGTGGATGCAGCTTCCCGACCTGTCAGTTGTGTTTTCTTTTCTAGATCCCGACGATGTTGGAACAGAGAGTTTCTACATTTCTGACAAGTTAGATAATGCTCTCGCGGTTGTAAGAAAAAAGCTTTATAGACTTCAGAGAAATAGAGAAGAGTATGACGAAGCGAGTCTCAATGAACTTATCCGTCTGAATTTTGAAATCGAAGAGAAAGTAAGAGCTGATCTTTCCGGCAAGCTCATCACTTATCGAGAAGACCTTCAAAGCTCTGCAACAACAATCGGGAAGATTGACCTGATCGTAGCGCTAGTAGAGTTCAATAGGAAACTCGGTCTCAGTAAACCGGAAATCAGTTCGGGAGAATATGAATTTGAAGAACTGGTCAATCCTGAATTAGCTGCATCCCTTAACAAGAGCGGCAAGAGTTTTCAACCATTTAGCGCCAGTTTTGACAGAAGATCCGTTATTATCGGAGGCAACATGACCGGCAAATCGGTTCTTCTCAGAACTGTTGCTCTCCTTCAGACAATGTTTCAGCATGGACTTTTCGTGCCAGCGAAGAGAGCCTTTATTCCTGTATATGATGCGATTGTCTACTACAGTGGCGACAAACAGTCTTTTTTGGATGGGCTGTCATCGTTCGCCGGAGAAGTAGACCATCTGAAGAAGGCTCTAGAGATAATCCATATGGATATCAGAGGCCTGTTTTTGTTTGATGAAATAGGAAGGAATACAAACCCCGTAGAAGGTCCGGCATTTCTTATGGCTTCGGCAGAGTATCTTAGTCGAAATCAGAGATGTCGAACCATCCTTACATCCCACTATGAAGAAGCCCTGGAGATTGAAGGAGCGAAGCTGTTTATTATTAAAGGGCTTGACCATGAAAGAATGAGAAATGAAATCGGAAGGGAAATCTCTTATTATGTGGATCATTCACTTGTAGAAATAGAAAGCAATGCGGCCTTTCCTAGGGAGGCAGTAACAATAGCGCGTCTTATGGGATTAGACAGAGAGTTCGTTGAACTGATAATAAGAAAGCTGAAGGAGAGTTGCGAATGAATGGAAAGCTGAATCTGAACATGAACAAAGTCAAAGAAGCAAGAGATTATGCCCAAAGGATTGCCAGTGAAGTTCATGACTTTGTTGAAGAGCACACAACAGTAAGTATCGAGAGGGCGATCTGCAGGTTTTTTGGTATAGATGGTGTTGACGATTATGGAATTCCAATCCCAAATGTCGTAGTAGATCACCTTAAATCATCAAACCTAATTAATGATGGTGCTGCCTATGTGATCGGAAATGCGATTCTCGAAACGGGACTTTCGCCGCAAAAGATTGCAGAAGAAATCTCATTCGGAAGACTCGATCTCAGAAGTCTGAGTTACAGATCTCAAGATGAAGTTTTCGATCGCATCGACCGACTCGTGAATGATGCTGTAGGAAAAGTCAAGTTGAATCGAGAAAAACGTGAGTCTTTGATCGGTGAACTGGGTGAGGGAAAAAAGCCCTACCTGTATGTGATAGTCGCGACGGGAAACATTTACGAAGATGTTATTCAGGCAAGAGCAGCCGCAAGACAAGGCGCAGACATAGTTGCTGTAATCAGGTCTACGGGCCAGAGTCTCCTTGATTATGTGCCTTACGGGCCAACAACTGAAGGATTTGGAGGCACATACGCCACACAGGAGAACTTCAGAATAATGAGGTCGGCTCTCGATGACACCGGAAAAGAGGTCGGTAGGTACATAAGGCTTTGCAATTACTGCTCGGGTCTCTGCATGCCGGAAATAGCTGCAATGGGAGCCATCGAAAGACTGGATGTAATGTTGAACGATGCTCTCTACGGAATTCTATTCAGAGACATAAACATGAAGAGAACTTTGATAGATCAGTATTTTTCGAGAGTAATAAATGGATTTGCGGGCGTCATAATAAATACAGGAGAAGACAATTACCTCACGACGGCAGATGCTTTTGAAGAAGCCCACACAGTACTCGCTTCTCAGTTAATAAATGAAAGCCTGGCTCTCATGGCAGGCATACCCGAAGAGCAGATGGGGCTCGGTCATGCCTTCGAAATGGATCCATCAATTGAAAACGGTTTTCTGTATGAACTTGCTCAAGCACAAATGAGTCGAGAGATCTTCCCGAAGGCACCTTTGAAGTACATGCCCCCTACAAAGTTCATGACTGGAAATATCTTTATGGGCTACGCCCAGGACACCTTATTCAATGTGATATCTATAATGACAAATCAAGGGATTCAGCTTCTGGGAATGCTCACCGAGGCAATTCACACTCCTTTTATGAGCGATAGGTACCTTGCAATCGAAAACGCAAGATATGTTTTCAACAATCTACGCGATCTAGGCGATGAGATAACCTTCAAAGACAACGGAATAATTCAGACCAGAGCAGCGACGGTTCTTGAGGAAGCTCTTCAACTGCTAAGGGAAATCGAATCGATAGGTCTTTTTGAAACGCTCGAAAGAGGCACTTTTGCAAACATCAAGAGATCCCCACATGGAGGAAAAGGTTTGGATGGGGTAGTAAGAAAGGGGCCGAAATACAGAAATCCATTTATCGAGAAAATGCTTGGGGGGCGCAATCATGGATAACTGCTCTGAAAAGAAGAATCAATTTCCCTCTGAAATAGACTTAACAAGAGTAATTCCATACGGAGACACGCTGAATGACGGCAAAGTCCAGCTCAGCTTTACTTTGCCAGTGCCTGGAGGGCCCGAGGCCGATGAAGCAGCTAAGCAGATGATACATAAGATGGGGTTGAAAAACCCGCAAATCGTCTTTTCAAAGGAAATAACAATCGGATTCACATTCTTTCTCGCCTACGGAGAGTTTTCTCACGCTATTGACTACACAGCAATTCGAGTGCCGAAAATTACGCTTGAAAAGATGTCGATGGAGGAGATCGACAGATTTATTGAAGAGAGAATAAAGAGAAGAATCGTTGTTGTTGGTGCTAGCACAGGTACCGACGCTCATACAGTTGGTATTGACGCAATTATGAATATGAAGGGTTTTGCGGGGCACTATGGCCTCGAACGTTACAGAAATATCGATGCCTATAACCTCGGCAGTCAGGTTCAAAATGAGGAGTTAGTCTCAAAGGCAATAGAACTTGATGCGGACGCAATTCTCGTGTCTCAAACTGTTACGGCCAAAAACGTCCATCTTAGAAACATGACTTCGCTTGTCGAGCTTCTCGAAGCTGAAAACATAAGAAAAAAGATCATTCTGATAGCCGGTGGAGCGAGAATTACTCATGAATTGGCCAAAGAACTTGGATACGACGCCGGATTCGGGCCCGGAACTTTCGCTGAAGATGTTGCAGCCTTTATAGTTCACAAACTGGAATCCATGATCTGAAAAGTTGTGTTAAAATCAACCATCGCGGCATAGGCGGAGGTAACACGATTGAAGACCCTCGTAGTAGTTAACCCAAATGCTAGTCACGGTGAAGCCGGCAGGGACTTTGAAAAAAGCATTTCCTCATTGCTCCGAGAGGAAATAGCTGACTACGACATCCACATTACTACTGGTCCTGAAGATGCTCTAAGTTTTGTGACGAAAAACCCGAACTACGATCGAATAATCAGTGTGGGGGGAGATGGCACACTAAACGAGATCGTAAATGGGATGATAAAGGGAAAATCGAATGCTTCGGTAGGCATCGTCGCTCTGGGCTCCGGTAATGATCTCGCTAGAACGATCAATCTAAAGCACAATTATCGAGAAATGGTCAAGATAGCTGCGGGTGAAAACGTTCGAAAAATCGATCTGCTTAAGGTGTCCTATGTAGACATGAACGGCGTGAAAGCTTCACGGTACGCTGTTAATGTAGTTGGAGCCGGATTTGACGCAGCAATTACAGTTAGAATGATTAAATCAAGATTCAAGACAAGCGGCAAGATGGCGTACCTGCTTTCTTTTCTGATCGAATTCTTCACTTCAAAAACTTATCCTTTAACTTTCATTGTCGACGGAGAAGAAACTTCAGGCAGCTACTTCTTCTTGACCATGGCCAACGGAAATTACTTTGGCGGTGGAATGAGGATAGCACCCAAAGCCCTGGTGGATGACGGATATTTTGACGTTGTGGGTGTTTCAAAGATGTCGAAATTGCGTCTGCTTTATCACTTTCCGAAGATCTATCGAGGGGAGCATTTGGTAGTTGATACAGTAAGCTACCGAACCGCCAAAAACATCTCTTTGAAAAGCGACAGAGATGTAATTATTCAGATGGACGGAGAAGTCGTAGGAAGCCTACCTATGGAAATCTCGATTTGTGAAAAGGCTTTGAAGATAGCTTCAGCGTAAGACCTTCAAATTCATTATTGCGCTTTCCAAAGTAATGTAAGAACTGAAATCAAATGAAACACTTTCGAATACATATTCTTCATTGCCAGTATAAGGTAAATCCGTTTTTACGTTCTTTATTGCAGCGCTAGTTTTAAGAATCGCCCGAATATTCTCCGGTATGTGGATCTCTGAATTGATTATCGCGGCATTGACCTTCATATTCGTAAAGCCCGCTGCTGACATAGAAACAATTGCCTTGACGATCGCTCCGTTAATTCTAAGTTCATCAACTCTAAGCTCCCCTAGACTAAAATTGCAGTTCATGACAGCCCCGTTAAACTTTAGAACATAGTCATAAGCGGGATTAAGTTTCATAACGACTGTACTTGTTCCCAACCATGAAACGTTCGATTCCGGTTTCATTATGAACCTCTGCGACAGCTGAGTTATATCCTGTTCAATTTTAAGACCTGAACCACGTACGGCATAATCGACCACGGCAACCGTAGAAGATGCTACTTCATCTCTTAAGGGTTCTAAACTTATGTTCGACATTGCGAGGTCGACTTGAATTTCGATGCTCGCTGCAGAATCGGAACTCTCCAATACTACCGTATCGCTAACGGCCTTCTTACCGGCAAGAAATGGAGAGGGCCAGAAGAAAACGAACAGCACAAAAGCTACAATAAGTATTGTATTCAAGTATCTGATCCACCTGAGTCCCCTAATGCTAGCAAGTATGCTCATTCCTACCAGAACAAGAATGATCGGCCAGAAATTCGCCAAATTGACCAAAGCATTTAGGAGAGTGTCTCCCGTAAATAGACCGAAGATCAACAAAACACCAACCAGGACAAAGATCAATCCCAATGCGATCTTCATAGGATCATCCCCTATTTATTGATTTATAGATCACAAATCCTCCACCTGCAATCAATACAACACCTATAACGGTTTTCCAGAAGATACCGCTGAAAATGTTCCAGGGAGTAAATGATCCTAAAAGAAGGGCTATCCCAAATACTATGAGAAGCGCCGCGATGATCAGTTTACTCTTGCTATCAGAGAATTCTTCCTTTTTTCCCTCTTCTATCGGCTTCCCCTCTTCATCCATTATCACGACGTTGTTCTCGCTATTGATAGGTGCCCTGGGTACTATAAACATACCAATTATGTATATAATCAATCCGGCACCACCTGCGAAGATCAGAGCAACAAACACCAGCCTTACAATCACCGGATCTACCCCCAGATACTCTGCTATTCCACCTGCGAGACCATCTATTACTTTGTCCTTTCTAGACTTGTATAACCTCTTCGTATCACTCACATAACCACCTCCGTTAATGCTTAAGTAAGTAACCGCATAACTTGATCTCATCCATTATAGTACGATCGATATTTTTCTAGCATAACCGGTTAATCATTCACTAATCTTTAACAGAAAAGGGAATTAGCACTCACTTGTTCCAAAACGTCTCGCCGTTATCCTTACGAATTTGCCCGTTAAGTGAACTGCGCGACTGCAGAAATGGATGCGATTGGATGAGATAAAAGCACTTAATTGCCTTTCAGCATAAATGATCAGCTTCATTCGAAGAAAACCGAGTTTTGGCAAATAAAAGAATGATGATAAACTGTAGTTAAACGATTAACTAAACGTTTAACTGGCGAATCAGAAAGGATAGATTAAATGCCGAACATGAAAGATGTTGCTAAGCGTGCAGGGGTATCGGTTGCCACAGTGTCAAATGTTATGTCTGGCAAAAAATACGTCAGCCCAGAGCTAAAGAGAGTTGTTCTGGAATCTATAGACGCTTTACAGTACAGACCGAGCAAAATAGCGAGAAGCCTCAAAATCAGAAAGTCCTTTCTCGTTGGTCTCTTGGTTCCAGATATAACAAACCCCTACTTCGCCGAGATTGCCAGAGGGGTAGAGAGCATAGCTCTCGAGCACGACTACCAAATGTTTCTTTGTAATAGTGATGGAAGAAGTTACAGAGAAGAAGAAACCTTGATTTCTTTTCTTGGACATGGAGTAGATGGTGTCATAAATGTGGCACCGAGAATGGATGAGGAGCTTCTAGCCGATCTCTCCAATGGAATGCCTATGGTAATCCTCGATAGGCACCTCAAAATAGAAAACCCGTTAATTGATGTAGTATACACGAATAACTTCAAGGGTTCCGCTCAACTGGCAAGGCACTTGCTGGACAAAGGCCACAAGAGATTCGCTTGTATATCTGGTCCTAAAGATGTTCCAAGCGCAGTCAGGAGGCTTCAAGGCTTTTGTAGCGAATTAGAAAAGGACGGTATTAAAGGCGAAAAGCTGAAGATCTATTTCGGTGGTTTCAAGTACGAAGATGGTTTCAAGATAATGAAGCAATACATTTTGAAGCTTAAGATAAGGCCTACAGCCGTTTTTGCTGGAAACGACATGATGGCGTGGGGAGCGATCGAGGCGGCAAAACAAAATGGTTTGAAAATCCCCGAAGATATCGCCATAGCCGGCTTCGACAACGTTCTGTATTCTTCGCTGGTGATTCCGTCAATGACCACTGTCGATCAACCTAAGTACGAAGCTGGACGGACAGCGATGAAACTGCTTCTAGAAAAGATTATTAAGAAGCAACATGGAGAATACGTCGACACAAGAAAGATTGAACTCGATTCACATCTTATTGTAAGAGAATCAACGCAAGTTTGACAAATCTTTGGAGGTGAAATGATGAAAACAAAAGGCATTCTTCACAACGATCTTTCGAGAGAAGTCGCGAGGCTTGGGCACGGTGACATGCTGGTAATAACGGATAGAGGTTTTCCCTTTCCTAGGCATGGGAACACTGTATGCATTGACGTGTCAGTCGGAAGAAATCTACCAAGATTCGTGGATGTCGTTAAAGTCGTTCTTGAAGAGCTCGAGATTGAAAAGGTAATCATTGCTGACGAGACCAGATCAGTAAGCCCCGAGATCTATTCTCAGCTAAAGGAGATAGTCTCTAAAGTGAAAAACAAGGGCAACGACATTATTGAAGAGAACATTCCTCATCCGGAGTTCAAGGATCTCGTTTTAAATGGAAGTCTCCAGGGCAAAGAGGTAAAAGTCTTCGTTAAGACTGGGGAATTCACCCCATATGCAAACATAATCCTGGTTTCCGGAGTCGATTTCTAGATTTCGGCAAAAGGCTCAGTTCAAGTATCACGATTTCATCTGCGCCAAAAGAAAAAGAGGTGGTTATGTGAGAAGAGATAGGGAAGTTCTAAGCAGCATATTCAAAAAAGGCAAACCGATTATTGGAATGATACATCTGCGTCCCCTTCCAGGATCACCGAGATACGATCCCGAAAAACTGGGCATGAAGGAGATTCTCAGGATCGCTATTGAAGAAGCGAGAATTATGGAGGGATGTGGTGTTGATGGACTTCAAATTGAAAACATCTGGGACTTTCCATATCTCAAAGGGGAAAGGATCGGTCACGAGACTTCCGCTGCTCTGGCAGTAGCGACTCAAAGTGTGAGAGAAGCCGTCAATATACCTGTAGGTGTGAACTGCCATCTCAATGGAGGAAAGGCAGCACTCGCCGCCGCAGTTGCTGGTGGCGCAAAATGGATAAGAATCTTCGAATGGGTCAATGCGTATGTTTCTCACGCGGGTTTGACGGAAGGCATCGGGGCAGAGCTTTCTAGATACAGAAAACTTATAGGCGCAGAAGAGATTAAGTTCATGTGTGATGTGAATGTGAAACATGGGAGTCATTTCATTATTTCAGACAGAAGTGTTGAGGAACAGGCTCATGACGCCGAATCGGAAGGGGCAGAAATTCTAATCGTTACGGGATTTGAGACCGGGCAGGCACCTAACGCAGAAAAAGTAAAAAGTTTCAGTGAAGCTGTAAGCATTCCGGTGATGATCGGAAGTGGTTTGACAAAAGAAAACGTAGGTGAACTTCTTAGGTTTGCCGATGGAGCAATCGTCGGAAGCTACTTCAAGAGGGACAACAACTGGAAGAATCCCGTTGATCCAAACAACGTCAGAAGCTTTATGAAAACCGTTGAATCCCTTAGAGAGGCGGGCTACGATGATTGATTACGCATTTAACGGAGAGATTCTCTGCATGGGAAGCATGAACATGGATCTAGTGATGGTAATGGATAGACTTCCTGAGCCTGGAGAGACTGTTCTCACAGACAACTTCAGTACCTACCCGGGAGGAAAGGGAGGAAATCAAGCAGTTGCGGCGGCAATCAGTGGCGCGAGAGTTCAGATGTTTACGAAACTTGGTGGTGACGGATTCAGTGAAGAACTGATCCAGATGATGAAGGAAAAAGGGGTAGACACTTCCAGAATACTTAGGGATCCCGAAAGCACAGCGGGTATTGCAATGATAAGAGTTGACAAAAATGGGCAAAACTCGATTTCTTTTACCCCGGGTAGTAATGCGCGGCTTTCTCCTGAAGACGTGGAGAAAAACTCTGATCTCTTCAAACGCGGGCGTATTCTTTTGTTAACAATGGAAATAGCACAGGAGACAATCTTCAGGGCAATCAAACTGGCCCATGAAAATGGAATGTTTACGATCGTCGATCCCGCGCCTGCTCCTAGAAATGGGTTCCCCGATTCCATCGCGCCTTTGATCAATTTAATAAAGCCTAATGAATCTGAAGCGAGGATTCTGACAGGCATAGATGTTCACGACAGAGAATCTGCGCGGATTGCCCTCCAAAGACTAAGTTCAATGGGCTTCAATCTACCAATAATAACTCTTGGCGAAAAAGGCGTTGTTGGAGTTGATGGCAATAACTTCATGGACTTGAAGCCCTTTGACGTTGACTGTGTGGACACAACTGCGGCTGGAGATGTCTTTTCAGGAGCTTTGGCAGCAGCTTTATCGAAGGGTGTGCATCTGAAGGAATCTCTAGAGTGGGCAAATGCAGCAGGAGCATTGAGCACTACGATCTCCGGTGCTCAAACTTCTATCCCTGCTCCGAAAAGCGTCGAGAAGTTACTAAGAAGGCAGGTGTAACAGGTGCCCGATATTGCGCTGAAACTGGAAGGAATATATAAATCTTTTGGTGGAATCCATGCTCTGAAGGATGTCAACTTCGAGCTGAGCGAAGGTGAAGTACATGCGCTCCTTGGCGAAAACGGAGCTGGAAAATCTACACTGATAAAGATCCTGACCGGAGTTCATAAAATGGATTCGGGGACTATTCAGGTCCAAGGAAAAACAGTAACGATTGAAGACCCCGTAGACGCACGACACAAAGGAATAGGCGCAATATATCAAGAACTAAGTCTCGTAGACTCACTAACAGTAGCCGAGAATATATTTCTGGGTCACGAACCTACCACATCCTTCTTTGGAACTTTAAGAAAGAAAGAGCTCATTCGAAGAGCAGCGGAGTATCTATCTTCCTTCGGAATCGAAATAGATCCTAGCACTCTTGTCAGAGACCTAGGTCTTGGGCAGAAAAGGATAGTGGAAATAATAAAAGCGCTATCGATAAACGCCAATATCCTTCTTCTCGATGAACCTACAACCGGTATGAGCAGAGTGGAAATCGATACTCTGTTTGAGATTATGGATGATCTGAAACTAAAAAAAGTGAACATGATCTACATCTCCCATCATCTTGATGAAGTCTTTAGAGTGTGTGACAGAGCCACCGTACTGAGAGACGGTCAAAACGCCGGAACCTTCGAAATTGATAAGGTGGATCTAAAGACGCTGGTAAAATCAATGCTTGGAAGAACCTTGAAAGAAGAGTTCCCGGTACGAGAGGGGAGACCATCCGAAGATACACTGTTGGAAATAGAAGAGTTCAAGACCGACAAGATGCTTGCTCCAGTCAGTTTTAGCCTGAAAAAAGGCGAGATCCTCGGTATAACGGGAATAATCGGTTCTGGAAAAAGCGAACTTGCCCTCGGTTTGTTCGGAGCAGACAGGGCTATGAAGGGAAAGCTCTCAATTGCTGGCAAGGAAGTGAGATTAAACTCGCCCGATGATGCAAAGAGACATGGTATCTCTTTCATTCCAGAGGATAGAAAGGAACAGGGCTTATTTCTTAGGCTCAACGTAGAACATAACATCTGTGTTGCAAACATCGATCTCGCCATTAAGAACGGAATAATCTCGAGCAAAAAGAAATCAGAAATTGCAACGGATACGTCAGAAAAACTAAAAATAAGACCTTTAGACATAAAAATGGCAGTCCAGAATCTCTCTGGTGGAAACCAGCAGAAAGTTGTTATTGGAAAATGGCTTTGTGGTGAACCAGATATCTTGATACTTGATGAGCCGACTCGCGGAATTGACATTGGTGCAAAGACAGAGATCTATTCTCTGATCAACTACCTTGCCGATAGGGGTACAGGAATATTGATATTGTCATCTGAATTCCGGGAGATGAGTGCGATATGCGATCGAATCCTTGTGATAAGAAAAGGAACAATTGTCGCCGAACTTGAAGGTAAAGATTCATCTACAGAGCAGTTATTGACACTGGCGCTTGGAGGTTAATGCACATGGAAAATAGGATTGAGAAAAATGACAGATCGGCGTTTGTTAACAAATTTTTGAGATTGCTAAAGGGTGAACTAGGGCTGATCTTAATCCTTGTAGCATTAATGGTGGTTTTCTCATTGATGTCACCATATTTCTTCACCTCTAGGAATCTGCTGAACATTACCAGGCAGGTGTCGATAACTCTAATTGTCGCTATTGGAATGACCTTTGTAATACTCACAGGTGAGATAGATCTTTCTGTTGGTTCTTCTGCAGCATTAGTTGGAGTTGCAACTGCGGCGGTTCTTAATGCAACGGGCTCCATCTTCCTAGGCCTGATTGCGGGGTTGATACTTGGGGTCGGAATCGGGTTTGCGAATGGCGTTCTGACTGTTTACGGTCGAGTCCAATCCTTCATAGTGACACTTGCTATGATGGGGATTGCAAGGGGAGCCGCACTGGTTTGGACCGGAGGAAAGCCGATATCCAGATTGCCTGTAGATTTCGCGATAATGGGTGCTGGCTATCTCGGACCAGTACCGGTTTCAACGATAATAGCTGCCGGAGTCTTCATTCTCGCCTTCTTTGTTCTGAACAGAACAAAACACGGAGTGTATGTGAAGTCAATTGGAGCAAACAGGGAAGCAGCTAGGCTATCAGCGATACCAGTGAGGAAATACCGGGTTCTTGCCTTCGTCATTTCCGGTCTCATGAGTGCGCTTGGTGGCATTCTCATAACTTCCAAATTGCTTTCCGCTCAGCCAACTGCCGCCGAAGGACTTGAGATGAATGTAATAGCGGCTGTAATACTTGGCGGAGCATCTCTTTCCGGAGGTGTAGGTACAGTTCTGGGCACTCTCCTGGGCGCCATGGTAATAGGAGTTATCGATAATGGAATGAATCTCGTAGGAGTATCATCGTTCTTTCAACAAATAGTGAAAGGAGTAATAATACTCGTTGCCGTACTGGCAAAACGTAGTGATTAGGATTCTCTAACAAAAAAGGAGGGGTAACATGAAACGAATGCTTTTGGTAGTTCTTATGATCGGATTGTTAGCGCTAACAGGCTTTGCTGCAAAAACCATTGGTTTTTCAGTCTCGACACTTGCAAATCCCTTTTTCGTGACTATGAAGGAAGGTGGAGAGGCAAAGGCGAGCGAACTGGGTTTGGAGATGATCGTTTTGGACGCTCAGGATAAGCCAGAAACTCAGTTTGCTCAGATTCAGGATCTCATAACGAGAAGAGTAGATGTGTTGATCATCAACCCTGTTGACTCTGACGCAATAGTCTCGGCAGTTCTTGAAGCAAACGCAGCCGGAATTCCGGTTATCACTGTGACAAGACCTTCAAACGGTGGAGTAGTGGAACAGCATCTAGACATCGATAACAAGGAAGCAGGTATGCTCGCCGCAGTAGCATTGGCAGAAGCACTTGGCGGAGAAGGAAAAGTAGCTGTCCTTGAGGGGATACCCGGAGCACCGTCGGCAGTTGACAGACAGAAAGGTTTCATGGACGAACTTAAGAAGTACCCAGGTATCGAAGTAGTAGCATCACTGACAGCCAATTACTCAAGAGAAGAAGGTGCAAGAGTTACGGAAGACATTCTTCAAGGTAACCCGGTGCTGGACGGAATCTACGCACACAATGACGAGATGGCACTCGGCGCGGTTAGGGCAGTGATTGCCGCGGGAAGACTGGACGAAATAAAGATTGTCGGAATTGATGCCACAGATGATGCAATTGCAGCCATAAAAGCCGGTGAAATGGTTGCTACAGTTCAACAGCAGCCTTATCTACAGATGCAGATGGCAGTTATCGCGGCACAGAGAATCATCAACGGCGCAACTGTGGAACCTAAGGTAATAATTCCACTGAAACTTATAACTATCGACGTTCTCCAATAATTAGCTGATCTACAAGGAGAGCAGCGTATGCTGCTCTCCTTTTTTGTGAAAGCATCACGAGAAAATGAAGAGCCCACTCATCTGATTTCTCAAAATACTCGCTTGCGATGATCCAAAACTCTTCCATTTCGTTTCCAAGCTACTAAAGAAACAATAGAAATCCAGGAGACGACTTTTGAACAATGGCCTCCTTAATTTCAAGTTAACAATGCTGTTCTGCTATATCGAATCTTTGCTTTCAGAATACCACAAGGAGTATAATGTGACTGATTAGTCATATGACTTGTTAGTCACAAAGGAGATGTTTGAGTGCCAAAGGAGACTTTCTTCAACTTGCCGAAAACGAAGCGAAAACGAATTTTGGAAGCCGCCATAGATGAGTTTGCAGCGAATGGATATGAAAATTCAAGAGTCAACGAGATAGTCCGAAGATCTTCAATCCCGAAGGGTAGCTTCTACCAGTACTTCGAAAACAAGTCTGATTTGTTCAGATATGTTCTGGACATTATCTACAAGAAAAAGATGGAGATTATGACGGGCATCGAAATCTCACACAGAGAACTGAGTGTATTTGAAACATTAAGGGTAATGGTTGAAGCAGGAATTAAGATGGCCGAGGAAGATCCTCGGCTTTTGAAGATCAGTGACAGTCTCGTTGCAAACAAACCTTTGATGGATGAGGTTCTGATAGAATATGCTCCATCAAGCGACGGTTTTATTATTTCCTTGATTAGACGAGGAAAGAATAACGGTGAATTAGCTGATTGGGTGGATCCGGAGCTATCTGCGAAGTTGATTACTGCCTTCATGCTCTCACTGAGTGAAATGATAAGATCCAGCAGCAATGGGAAGATTACTGACGAAACGAGGAAGAAGTACCTCTCTCTAATTAATCTTCTTGAATACGGTATGAAAAGGAGAGAAGACTATGATTCAGGTATGTGATCTTTACTATTCTTACGGGAAAAACGAAGAGTTCGCCGTAAATGGCATCTCTTTCGAAGTCAAGGAGGGAGAGATTTTCGGTTTTCTCGGTCCAAACGGGGCGGGAAAGTCGACGACTCAGAGAATATTAACGGGCCTCTTACCGGTCCAAAAGGGAAAAGTAAGGGTCATGGATGTCGATGTTTCTGCAACTACCCCTGACTTCTATAACAACATAGGCGTCTCCTTTGAAAATCCTAATCTTTATCTCAAGCTGACTGGTATCGAGAACCTTGAGTATTTTGCCAGTTTGTACGATGTACCAACAGAAGATCCAGCCCATATGCTTGACATGATCGGCTTGAAAGACGTTGCTAAAAAGAGGGTAGGAGAATACTCCAAAGGGATGCAACAAAGACTGGTCTTTGCTCGTTCTCTCATTAACAATCCGAAAGTCTTGTTTCTGGACGAACCTGTTTCCGGGCTAGACCCATCAACTTCCGCAGCAATAAAAGAATTAATCAAAGAGAAGAAGAAAAAGGGCACAACGATCTTTCTGACGACGCATAATATGCACATCGCCGATGAACTATGTGATAGGGTGGCATTCATTGTTTCTGGAAAGATTTCGCTCATTGACTCCCCGAGGAATCTAAAACTACAGCATGGTAAGAAACTGGTGGAAATTGAATACAGGAAAAATAGTTCTCTGAAGAGGGAAAGCCTTTCTCTTGTTTACGAAGCTGATCGGCAGAAGCTCAATTCTCTTCTTGACCATGAGGTGATTGAGACGATTCATTCTAAAGAAGCTACCCTTGAAGAGATCTTCATTAAAGTGACCGGAGAGAAGTTAGAAATATGAGACTCTTCACGAACATCTCTAAGGAAATAATACTAGGTTGGAGGAGTCACTTCTTCCTGCTTACCGTAATGCTGGCTGTGGCCTACTTCCTTTTGATGACATTTCTGATTCCCGAGGATCTTTCAACCAGCACACAGCTAATTCTTCTAACTGAAAGCAAGGAAATCGCGAGAGCGATCGAAGCCAGTGATCGTAGTTCCGAATCGTCACTTTCATTTGTCAACAGTCGTGATGAGCTCTATGAATCACTCAATAGAAGTTTCAATAGTGTTGGCGTAATTATGAGAGGCGATACAGCTTCCCCATCATTTGAGCTGGTTTTCCAGGGACATGAAGACACGAAAACCAGAGAGCTTGTGAAACTAGTGGTTGCCCATCTTCTACATGGTTCAGATAATCACCCGATTTCCAGCAACAGTGTCCAGTACCTTCAGGGAAAACAAGATGATGGACTCGATATCCCCTTCAACAAGTCTTTTCTTCCGATCTTCCTGATGTTTGAAGCCGTAATGATGGGTATGATAATGGTCTTTGCAATGGTTTTCAGCGAAAAATCTCAGAAGACCCTCGACGCATTTGCGGTGACACCGGGAAGAGTCTGGGAATATCTGGGAGCCAAAGTGATCTTTCTCATGATTTTAGGGATAGTTTTCGCGATCATTCTCACGGCTCTCACGGTTGGCCTCCAAGCTGAGTACTTGCAGCTTGTTTTGATTGTCTCAGTTGGGAGCTTCCTCTCGACATCTGTTTCTCTAATAGCTGCAAGTTTCTATGAGAACCTATCTCAGTCAATGGCTGCTATTCTGGCGTTGACGGTAATTTTCTCATTACCGATGCTTTCGTATTATATGGAAGGATTCTCTCCCTGGTATCTGAGAATACTTCCTACTTTTCCCATTCTCTTCTCGTTGCAAGGAGCTGTTTTCCCTCATCAGGGTTCAACAGATATTTCCTACATGATATTGGTAGCGGTCGAAGCGGTGCTGGCTTTTGTGATAGCCGTCAATCTCTATAAGCTCAGAATACGAAGGATTAGGATGTGAGATCATGAGAATGAAGAGGATACTCAATGTTTTCAGAATAGACACCATCAACGGTGTTAGAGATAAGATGGTGATATACATACTCGTGGCCCCGATAATCTTCTCATTCTTTTTCAGAATCATAGCACCTGATTTTCAGAGTCTTTCTTTATCGTTCGTTACTCTGAAAGACCAGAAGGCCACTTTGGAAGCTCTTGAGAAGTTTGGTAGCGTCGAACCCGTCTCATCCGAAGCGGAAATGAAAGAAAGAGTCGGACGATCTGATGACTCTGTGGCTATATACAAGAAAGGCGAATCATTTAATCTCTTTCTTCAGGGTAACGAATCGGAAGAAATAGAAGAGATTGCAAAGATCATCCTCACAGGACTTCAATCTGATACGACGAGATATATCGATTTTAAAGAAAGCGATCAAGGAAGATTTGTCGCACCGGTAACAGTATTCGGATTCACCTTCGTTGTAATCATCTCCTTTGTTTTGGGAGGAATGGTAATAGGGTTTAATATCATCGAAGAAAAAGAATCAGGAGCAATGAGAGCTCTCATGGTAATACCAATAAAAAAGAGCGAACTCATTCTCGGAAGAAGCATCCTTGGGATTATCATTCCTTTGATTCACTCATTTCTGGCCGTTCTGATTCTCGACTTGCCCACTATGAATTATCTGAAACTAATAATAGTTACCATTTCTAGCTCAATTATCGGTATTGTCGTCGGTTTTCTCATCGGAGTAATCTCGTCTTCACAGATGAGCGGGATTGCAAACATGAAGATAAGCGGCTGGTTACTCCTGATGCCTGTAATACTTGGCTTCATACTTCCCGAAAGACTACATTTCATATTCTTCTGGTCACCTACATACTGGTCATTTGTCGTACTCAAAGACATCGTAAATCGCAGCATTAACTGGTCAAGTTTCGCCATTCAGATTCTCTGGATATGTCTAACGACTGCCACATTATTCCTCTTGATGATGAGCAGAATCAAGAAGGGACTCCAGACTTACCTCAACTAAGGCGGGTAGCCCGCCTTAGTCTTAAACTGATAAATATTTTTATGGGGCAAAAAATTAAATCGATGCTGCCAGAATTCACTTGAACATCCTATAGGCGCTTCAGGAACGATCTGAGATGATTATTCTTCATCTAATGAAAACAGCAAAAGTCAATGCAGTTTCTCGCAAAATTCTTTCGTTTTTCACTCGTTCTTTTGGTCAGATGCAATGCAAGAATTAGGTCTGGTTTTAGCTATAATTTTAGAGAATAGGAGAAATTCCTTATCTTCTTAGTGTTTTGTTCGTAAGAAAACATCATATACGAGAGGTGAGAGAGATGATTGAAGGCAAAGAAGTCGCCTCTGCTGGTCAGCTAAGATATGGAATGGTAGGCGGCGGCGAGGGTTCGTTTATCGGTGACGTTCATAGAAAGGCAATAGCAATCGACGGTCTTGCAAAGCTTGTAGCCGGATGTTTTTCGATTTACTATGACGACACTGTAAGAACGGCCAAAAAGCTTGGAGTTTCTGATGATAGAGTTTACAAAGACTACAAAGAAATGGCGAGAAAAGAATCTGAGCGAGAAGATGGAATTGACTTCGTAAGTATCTGTACTCCAAATGTCACTCACTTCCCAATTGCCAAGGAATTTCTTGAAGCAAATATAAACGTCGTTTGCGAAAAGCCTCTTGCAATCGACGAATCTGAAGCACAGGAACTTGCGGATTTGGCAAAAAAGAAGAATTTGCTTTTTGCCGTTGCATACGCTTATTCCGGTTATGCAATGGTAAAACACGCAAGGGAAATGATACAGAATGGAGCAATAGGTGAAATTCGGGTTGTCATGGGTGAGTACGCTCAGGACTGGCTAGCTACAAGACTGGAAGATACCGGCAACATGCAGGCAGCATGGAGAACGGATCCCTCACAGACCGGAAAATCGAACTGTGTCGGCGATATTGGAAGTCACATTGAAAATACAGTTTCCTACATCACGGGCCTCAAGCTCAAGTCGCTTTGTGCCAGTCTTGACTCGTTCGTCCCGGGCAGAACCCTGGATGATAACGCCGAGATCCTCGTTAGATTCAACAATGGGGCACGGGGTGTCTTCTGGGCTTCCCAGGTCGCTGTTGGTCATGACAATGGCCTTAAAGTCAGAATATTCGGAAGCAAGGGATCAATAGAGTGGGAACAGGAAAATCCAAACTACCTGAAGGTAGCATACGTTGGGGAACCGGTCCAGATTCTCTCAAGGGGTGGTGGATACATGCTGCCCAATGCTGCAAGCGTTTCTAGAATTCCGGCCGGACATCCAGAAGGATATTATGAAGCCTTTGCAAACATCTACCGGAATTTCGCAACAACTCTTATAAAGAAGAAGAGTGGAGAAGACATGTCTGGAGCCGATTTCCCAACAGTCGAAGACGGCTTGGCAGGAGTTAGGTTTATCGGAAAGGCAGTTGAAAGCTCTCAGAAGGGGAGTATCTGGGTAGACATCTAGTCAGGAGGTTATGATATGGGAAATAGACCAGTCACATTGTTTACGGGGCAGTGGGCCGACCTCACTTTTGAGGAAATCTGCAAGAAAGCCAGTTCGTGGGGATATGATGGCCTTGAGATTGCCTGTTGGGGAGATCACATGGATCTCGAAAAGGCCGCTAAAGATCCAAATTATGTCGAAAAAAGGAAGGAGATTCTCGAAAAGTACAATCTGAAATGCTGGGCCCTCGGTGCCCATCTTATGGGGCAGTGTGTGGGAGATCTTTATGACGTAAGGCTTGATGGATTTGCTCCTGCCAGCTGTAAAGGTAATCCCGAAAAGATTCGAGCATGGGGAATAGAGCAGATGATGTACGCTCCTACAGCTGCAAAGAACATGGGCTGTTATACTGTAACAGGCTTCACAGGCTCTCCTGTATGGAAGTTCTGGTACTCGTTCCCCCAAACAACGGAGAAGATGGTTGAGGACGCCTATCGGGAAATCGTTGATCTCTGGACACCTATTTTTGAGAAGTTCGATGCTGAAGGCATTACATTCTCACTTGAAGTTCATCCCACCGAAATCGCCTTTGATTATTACACCGCAAAGAGGCTGTTAGAGGTATTCAATTACAGAAAGACGCTTGGATTCAATTTCGATCCAAGCCATCTCATCTGGCAGGGAGTAAAACCCCACCTCTTCGTAAGAGATTTCGCAGAAAGGATCTATCATGTACACATGAAGGATGCAGCAGTTACATTGGACGGAAGGGCAGGGATACTTGGATCAATGATGACCTTTGGTGACACTAGACGGGGATGGAACTTCAGGTCTCTCGGTCACGGCCACGTAAATTTTGAAGAAATCATCAGAGAGCTAAATAACATCGGTTACAGCGGTCCCCTCTCGGTGGAATGGGAAGACAGTGGAATGGAAAGAGAATTCGGTGCCAAGGAAGCTGCCGAGTTTGTCAGGAAAGTTGATTTCGAGCCTTCAAACATCGCTTTCGACGATGCAATGAAAAGCTGAGGAGTGAACTAATGGGTGAGGTCTTGATAGAGACCAAAGGGATTTCAAAGGAATTCTCAGGGGTTAGGGTTCTCGATAACATAGACATAGGAATAGAGAGGGGCGAGATTTTCGGGATCATAGGTGAAAATGGAGCCGGAAAGTCGACTCTCGTTAAGATCCTCAGCGGAATCTACACACCTACCGAAGGAAAGATCTTCTTCGAGGGCAAGGAAGTGGAGATCAAAGACCCTTTGCACGCGAAAATGATAGGAATCTCTATTATCCCTCAGGAATTCAACTTGATCAATGAGCTCAGTGTCTATGAGAACATCTTCCTAGGAAGTGAGATTACACGCAAGGGGTTCCTCAACACAAGAGAGATGAAGAGGCGAACCATTTCTCTTCTGGAGGAGTTGAAGAAATCAATCGATCCCGAAGAGAAGATTGAGAGGTTGAGCGTGGCCCAGAAGCAAATGGTTGAAATTGCGAAGGCCATAGCTTACGATTCAAAGCTCCTGATAATGGACGAACCGACGACTGTTCTTACTCTCAATGAAATTGAAATCCTCTTTGACCTCATGAGAAGTCTAAAGGAAAGAGGGGTTACCATCATCTACATCTCTCACAAACTGAAAGAAGTCAGAAAAATCTGTGATAGAGTGATGGTTCTAAGAGACGGCCAAATGATCAGTGTAAGTCAGACTGGTGAGGTTGATGAAGAAGAAATGGCAAAGAGAATGGTAGGACGCGAGCTGAGCCAGATCTTTCCAGATAAAGTTTCACCGTCTGACGAAGTTGTATTCGAAGTCGAGAACCTGACAATTAATGGTCTTCTAGAAAACATTTCCTTCGGACTTCGTGAAGGGGAAATTCTTGGCTTTGCCGGTCTAGTGGGTGCGGGAAGAACTGAACTAGCCGAAGCTATAATTGGTATCAGAAAGAGAGATTCAGGCAAGATCAGTATCAAAGGCAAACCGGTGGAAATCAAGTCACCCAACGATGCTGTGAAGAACAAGATTGCTTACCTTTCGGAAGATCGTCAGGGGAGTGGAATATTAACATCCTTCGATTTGATAAAGAATACAACGCTTATTTCGCTTCCGGCTTATTCTAAAATACTCATTAACAGTAAGAAAGAGCGGGAAAAGACGAAGAAGTATGTCGACAAATTCAATATCAGAGCAGCATCTCTCAAGACAAGACTGGAGTTTTTCAGTGGTGGAAACCAGCAGAAAGTCTCCCTCGCAAAATCCCTTGACCCGGAGCCCGAGATTTTCATTTTTGACGAACCCACCAGAGGAATAGATGTGAACGCTAAGAGAGAAATATACAGATTCATGAACGAACTGGTAAATGAGGGTGTGTCTTGTATTCTCATTTCCTCCGAGCTTGAAGAGATAATAGGAATGTGTAACAGAGTCGTCGTGATGAAAGAGGGAAGAATTACGGGAATCCTTGAAGGTGAACATATCAACGAGGAAGAGATCATGCTTCATGCCACGGGACTCAAGGGGGTTGCTTGAATGGCAGGTGAAAATGTAAAGAGACGCTTCGAATATGAAAGATTCGGCCCGTTAATAGCCCTTGCGATACTTTTCGTAGTATCCGCTATTGCCAGCCCGTACTTTCTTCAGACTCAAAACCTTTTGAATATCCTGAGACAGGTTTCCTATACAGGGATCATAGCTCTAGGAATGACTTTTGTGATCATTTCGGGAGGGATCGACCTTTCGGTTGGATCTATGGTCGCTCTTGTTGGTGGAGTTGTGATTCTTGCGCTAAACTGGCTTCTGACCGTATTTGGCGAGGGTGGAGAAGCATGGGCTATACTGTTCGCGCTGATAATTGGTTTGCTTTTTGGTGCAGGATTGGGCGCGTTGAACGGACTGATGGTAACAATTGGAAAGATCGCTCCCTTCATCGCAACACTCGGTACTATGGCCATTTTCAGATCAATGGCGCTGTATATAGGAAGCGCCGGCGTTTTTAGATCTGAAAGCAATCTCTTTCCCGATCTGGGAATGGGTAATGTCCTGGGCATTCCAAATCCTGTAGTTGTATTCATAAGTCTTGCAGTGATTTTTGCCATTATCCTCAATAAGACTCGTTATGGAAGATACCTTTGCGCCGTCGGCTCCAATCCAAAAGTTGCCAAGTATTCTGCCATCAAAGTGAACCTCACAAGGTTCATTTCATACGTTGCAGTAGGTATTACCGTTGGATTCTCCGCCGTCTTTCTCTCTGCGAGATTGAATTCAATGAGTTCCACGAATGGCGGCTTGAACTATGAACTTGATGCCATAGCCGCAGTCATTATCGGTGGAACGCCAATGACAGGTGGAGCGGGTTCGATATTCGGAACTGTTATCGGTGCCATCACACTCGGCATAATAAACAATATGCTTAATATGCTGGGGGTATCGCCATATCTTCAGGGTACAGTCAAAGGTGTGGTAATTATCGGTGCGGTACTAATACAGAGAAAGAGATCTCAATAACCCCAAGGGGGTCAAAGGAAACAGGAGGTGTTTCTTGTGAAAAAGGCATTTGTTCTTACAATCCTCGTAGTGTTCATTCTCTCGGCTTTTGCGATGGCTGCCGAGAAGATCAAGATTGGTGTTGCCATTCCAAGTGCGGACCATGGTTGGACAGGTGGAATCGTATGGTGGGCACAAAGAGCCATAAAGGACTGGAGTGAGAAGGATCCCGACATTGAGTTCTTCCTGGTGACGGCCGACTCACCTGCAAAACAGGTTGGAGACGTTGAAGACCTCATGGTAAAGGGCATCGACGCTCTGGTTATTCTTGCTCACGATTCGGAACCACTCACACCTGTTGTCGAGAAGGCCTATAACAGTGGTGTTTTTATCGTGTCAGTCGACAGAGGTTTGACGAAACCCGTTGAGAATGTCTACGTAGCCGGTGACAACCCGGGCCTTGGAAGAGTATCTGGCGAGTGGCTGGCTGAGGCTCTCAATTACAAAGGCGACATAGTTGTTCTGGAAGGCATCCCTTGCGTTATTAATAGCGAAAGAGTAGACGCATTCAACGAAGTAATGGCGAAGTATCCGGACATAAGAATTCTGGATTCACAGCCAGCTTACTGGGATACTGCACGTGGATTAGAGATCATGGAGAACTACCTTCAAAAGTATCCGAAAATCGACGCTGTTTGGGCACAGGACGATGATGTTCTTGTTGGAGTCCTTCAGGCATACAAGGAATCTGGAAGAAATGACATCAAGCTATTCCTCGGCGGCGCCGGATCTAAACAAATGATAAAGAAGATCATCGACAATGATCCTCTCGTGAAGGCAGACGTTACATATCCTCCATCAATGATAGCTACAGGAATTTCCATGGCGGTATTTGCACTGAGAGGTCAGCCCCTTGAAGGATTCTATCAGCAGCAGATCCCATCAAAAATAATCCTCGCTGCAGAGCTGATTACTGCTGAAAACGCCGAGCTTTACTACGAGCCTGATTCAATATTCTAAATTTTCACCTCACGAATCTAGACGCCCGGAGACCAAGGTCTCCGGGTTTTTTCAACTAAAAGCCTTACTAACTATCCAGAGTAATTAGAAAGGGAGTTTTTCTCCTCCCCATATCTCTTCTAAAAAATCGACTGCATAAACCTTCAGGCTCTTTGAGATGTCATAAGTACTAGACAAAAGAGGGGGCGATTTAATGAAGAGACTTGGAATGATTTTGCTTTTTGTTCTAGCAGTGACTTCAGCGTTTTCAAACGGTGTAGTAATCCCGCAGTTTCCTTTGGAACAGGATTCAGGGGGATTCGTGATGAATACCCACAACGTTCATATAACAGTCGAAGATGGAATTGCGACGGTAATAATTGAGGAGGAATTTGAGAACACATCAACCAGATTGCTGGAAGCTGTTTATCTGTTCCCAATTCCCTCTTCAGCTGTAATAAGTGATTTCACAATGAAGATCGGAGATCAGATTCTGAAGGGTGAAGTACTTCCAGCAGATGAAGCGAGGGAGATATACCAGGAGATAGTGGCGAAAATGAAGGACCCGGCATTGCTGGAGTACGTTGGGACTCAGCTTATCAGGATGAGTATCTATCCCTTTGAACCGGGCGAAAGAAGGCAATTCTTTATTGAATACAGCCAGCCACTGGAAATATCTTCTAATTCATACTCGATGATTTATCCTCTGAAGATCGACAGTTTTCTTTCGGCTCCCATAGGCTCAGTGAGTGTTAGAATTTCGGTTCCTCTTCAGATCGCCGAGGTTTATTCGCCGACCCATCCATTCGTGGAAACAACAGGAGTCAGCGGCAGGGAGTACGTCTTCATAGGAAATGATCTGATTCCCAATTCAGACGTCGCTCTGGTTCTCACTTCATCCGAAGATGAGATACCTTCCTCTCTGGCAACCCATTGGGATGAATCAACAAATGAAGGATATTTTCTCTTAACACTTATCCCTAGAATTAAGGAGGAAATCGTTATCCCCAAAGATGTCGTCTTCGTTCTCGATATTTCCGGTTCGATGTACGGAGAGAAGATTGAACAGGCTAAGCGCGCTTTAGAACAAGTACTTCAGATGCTAAGACCGGGGGACCGCTTTGCACTTGTTACCTTCGATGGAAGAGTGCACAACCTTACTGGAAGTCTTCTCGATGCTTCAGAAAAGGCTGAGTGGATAGAAAAGGTCAGAAGGATTCAGGCAGATGGAATGACAAATATCTACGACGCACTTCAAACAAGCATAGATATGTTCAGCAAATATGATACTGGTAGATTCAAGGCACTTCTGTTCCTGACTGACGGAGAGCCGACAGAAGGAATAACCGATATTGGAAGGATTATTAGCGATGCAACTCCCGAGGCAAGAGCCAGAAATGTTCATCTCTTCTCTTTTGGAGTAGGCACCGGGGTTGTTGCCGAACTGCTGGACCGACTTGTCCAGGAAAATGCCGGAAGAGTAAGTTATATTGTTGAAGGAGAAAGCATTGAAGCAAAAGTCACCGATCTTTACAGATCCATAGAGACACCTGCTCTGGAAAACGTGACTGTTTCCATAGAAAATCTCGATGTAAGGAAGACTCTTCCTGAAGGTCCATACTCTCTCTTTTCAGGGCAAGCTTTGAGGATATCGGGAATCTACTTTGATGAGGGAGATATGAGAGTGACAGTTGAAGGTACCAGAGGCGGTGAAAGGTACAGATATGAGTATCTCTTCAAAACTTCCAAGAGATCTGACAGCCCATTTATCGAGAGAATCTGGGCTCAGAAGAGAATTGCTCATCTTGCAAATCTTTACCGATATGATCCTTCCCTCACTGAAGCAGAGAAAGATGAGTTGAAGCTTGAAATTATCGCTCTCTCAAAAAAGTTCAACATCATAAACGAGTTTACTTCGTACCTGATCGCACCTGAAAGAGTTCAAACATACACGGCAGGAGACAGAGGAGGCCTGGGCGCTGCACCTCCTGCAGATTCGGTCATGGCAGCGAAATCCGTTGCGGAGATGGAGCAGGACCAGTTCGTTGAAGGTGGCTCTTCTGATTACACATTCGTTGATGGAATAGGCTTCACTCTTGAAGACGGGGTTTGGATCCAGGACGATGAAGAGGTAAACACTCTTGAATCGTTAAGTTTGGCTGCATACAGTGAAGCATACTTCGAGCTTGCCAACAGAAGCGAATGGGTGGCGAAAGTCTTTGCACTCGGTGATAGAATAAGGCTCATCTACGAAGGAGTTCTAATCCAAATCTCAGACGAGGGGATACAAACTCTGGATGAGTTGCTCGATGCTTTGGACAAGCAGTAATCTTCGCTGAGAAACCTCTTCGAGACACTTATTATTTGCAAAGGAAAAGGAACGCATGACAATCGCGTTCCTTTTCTTGCTCATCTCGCACTTATCGTGCGTTGAAGAATCATTAGCCAGAGAATCACGAACTTCTGTCAGAAACGGCTTATCAATCTCCAACTATCGGAGCAAACTCAAAATCGATCCAGTTGTCGCCGCCGGAAAGGGTCACTGTCTGGGCATCGTCAAGATCCGGCGTGCCTCCTGAATAGTTGAAATACCCAAGAAGATCTCCAGTGTCAATCGCTCCGTTTTCGTCCATATCCCTCCAAGCGAAGATCTTGACCTGAGAATTGCTTACGTCACTGAAATGGTAGGCACCTGAGTCAGATAGGCTGGTGCTGGCAATATTGGTTCCGGTTGACGGATTTCTCAAGAAGACTTTGAACTCTTGTGGCGAGGCAATCGAATCAAGCGCAGCTTCGGCATCTACGAGTCCCCACCCGTAATCGTCATCTCTCCCAGGAGATCCAAGATCTATGGCGGTGTTGTGCAGTACATTTCTAATGTCATCCGGATCAGTCAATCCGGCTCCCATTAGAAGAGCCACAAGGCCTGTGACATGTGGCGTAGCCATCGATGTTCCCTGCATGTACATGTAGGTGTTGCCCGAGGGAGTCCACCCGGTGCTGTATATTCCGTTTGGATCGGTGCCTGATCTCATATACCCTCCGGGTGCCACAACATCAAGCTCAGACCCATAACATGAGTAAGGAGATTTCTTGATTGTACCTTCGTCTTCCCATATCGCTCCAACGGCAATAGTCTCTGGATAGCGAGCAGGATAGAGGATATTACCGTCTCCATTGTTGCCGGATGCTGCGACCATAACGACTCCATTTCTCGCCGCGTATTTCACAGCATCGTGAACGTCAGGACTGTCTACAGCTCCTCCTAAACTCATGTTAATTATCTTTGCTCCATGATCAACAGCATAGATTAGGCTTTTCATAAGTGCGGCAGCGTCCTTTATTCCTCTTATGGGTATTAGTGTGATTCCCAGTCCTCCCCAGGTAACGCCGGAGACACCCAGTGCGTTATTCGTGAGCGCAGCGATCGTCCCAACAACGTGAGTTCCGTGGCTGTCCTCAGACGCGAGAGGTTCTGAGACATTTGTGTTGTTGTCTATGAAGTTATACCCAGATTCAAAGATTCCGGAGAGATCGGGATGGTTAGTGCTGAATCCCGAGTCAATTACCGCTACTACCACGCTCCTAGATCCAACCGTGTAATCCCAAGCTTGAGGTAAATTCATGACAGGGTAGTTCCATTGAACGGGGTATGAGGGATCGTTTGGCGTGGTACTAAGTGCGTAGAACAGGCTGTTCTTCGACACCCGAACAACTCCCGGGAGTCTTTTCAATTCCTCCTCGCTTGCTGTTGTTCTAACGTGCAGGTACTTTAGTTCACCATAATAGTCCTCTATTCTTTCTATTACATCGACCGACGCGATAGAGGCACTACTGAATGAGGATTCAGCTTCTTTGAATGATTCCACCTTTAGAAGATATTCGTTTTCTATGAATTCAGGTCTGTCATACGTGGTTCTTATCTCAGTATTGGAGAGTATCTCTATCTTATTTAGGTCCGCAGTCTTTATGTTCCCCGTGTACGGAGTAACGGTTCCAAAGATATTCTTTGTCGTGGTCTCAGCATTATAGTATGCAATCACGTTCTTGGGAGAGTTGACATTAACAACTACAGGGTTTGCTTCTCCCATGTTTGCTCCGTTAATAACCCAGTGTGAAAAGGAGTAACCGACTCTTACTGGAGCAGTGAAATTCTTTACGGTTCCAGCTACATACCAACCTGCGCCGTCAATTGTTCCGCCTGCAGGGTTTGTTCCCGTTGTCACCTTGTACTCTACCTTCATCTCTGCGGTATAGGTTATATTTGAGTTCAAGGTAATTGTTCTTGGATTGTTAGTATTGGTATCGCTCCAGCGTAAAAAGGTGAAACGCGTGTCTGTTCCCGTTACTTGACCAGATTTATCTTTCTCTTGAGGGGAAGTAACCGCGACGGATATTGAAGTGCCGCTATTGAGAATCACTGTCTTCGGCGAAGTGTAGTTAGTGCCACCTATGCTGATGTTCAATCCGGTTTCCGGAGATGTAGTTACCGTAAGAGTGTATTGTGTTTCTTGCTCGGCAAAGACTGCCGTGACATGATAGGGTTTATCGACAAACAACTCTAGAGGACGTGCACTTCCAACATCTTGGCCATTTACATACCAATGGCTGAAGTTGTAAGAGCCAGTATCACCGCTGAAGTCGAATAGCCAATCTGTGCCCCCTTCTGTCCAAAAATTCGCAACTCCAGAGACTTCTGATGGTGAGGAATCAACAGTGATGCGATACTCAGTATCCATGTTTGCGGTGTATGTTATATCTGAGTTCACCGTTATGTTTCTGGGGTTCGAGGTGTTTCCATCATTCCAGTCATCGAATACGTATCTCGAATCTATTCCCGAGAGCCATGGGGATATGTCTTTCTCCTGAGGAGTAATCGCGGCGATTTGCTTTGTTGTCCCACTGTTGACAATCATCCCTTTTGGAGAGGTGAATGACACACCGTCTATTTCAATGTCCAGCGACAGGTCTGGCGAAGTAGTGACCGTCAAATTGCAGGGAATCTGATCTGCTATGTAGACTGCAACGATATGCTTCGGAGCGTCAATAATTATGTTCAGAGGATTTGAAGAGCCAGAATTCACTCCATTTACCATCCAATGGCTAAAAGAGAAGCCAGCTCTAACCGGTGCAGTGAAGCTCTTGCTAGTAGTAGAAATACTCCAGCCTGTTCCAGGAACCATTCCCCCTGCTGGATCGGTTGAGGTAGTCACTTTGTATTCAACGAGCATTTCTCCCGTGTAAGTCATGTTTGAGCTGAGCGTTACAGTTCTTGGATTTACCGTACTTGAATCGTTCCACTGGATGAAAGTGAATCGAGTATCTGGTCCTATCACCTGACCAGATTTGTCTTCTTCCTGAGGGGAAGCGATTCCAATATTAGTGGAACTACCCCCAGCTAGAGTGACCGTTTTTGGAGATTCGTAGCTAATACCCCCTATAGTTATGTTCAACCCAGTTTCCGGAGACGTTGTTACTTTCAATGTGAATTTCGTTGGAGTCGGACATCCTGTAAGAATGATCAATACTATTGCCAGTATTGCTAATGAAAACAGCAGTTTGATTTTCATAAATACCTCCTCGTATTGAAGAAAAGAGATTCTTTGATCAAGGTAAATGAGGCTCCAAATAAAGAAGAGTCAGGCAATGTAATAGCTTTGATAAACAATCCTAGCATGAATAATTGAATTAATGTCCATTATTCGAAACAATAAGAAAGGGTGTTTCTCATGAGATGAAAATGTCTCGATGCGTCTTATTGTAACCTCAGCAAGTCGGAAAAGCAGTAATTTCAAATAATCAGGTAATAGTCACCCTCTTTGACTCTCTTGAGAGCTTCTCCTTGTTTTCATACATCTTTTCGTCGGCTACGATCAGCAATTCTCTAATCGTCTTCCCGTCATCAGGAAATACTGCTATACCGACACTGGCAGTCAGTTTCAAGCTTCTTCCCTTGACAGAAAAGGGGTCTTCAAAGGCTTGATGGATTCTCGTTTCCGCTTCTCTAGACCCTTTCTTTCCCGTTGAAGGTAGTACGTACACAAATTCGTCCCCGCCCATCCTTGCAATGAGATCACTTCTACGGCAGACGGTACTAAGGCGCTTGCCAACACTTTTTAAAAGCTCATCACCAACATCATGTCCAAGAGTATCGTTGACTCCTTTGAAATCATTTAGATCGAGATAAAGAAGAGCCATTGCCTCAGACTTTCGTTTCGAAAACTCAACCTGCCTTTCCGCGCAATCAAAGAAGGCTCTGCGATTCGGAAGACCGGTCAGGTGATCCTCCAAAGATAGCTTTTCCATCAGCTTTCTCTGTCTTCTCAGTTCATTTACTGTCTGAATTCTCCATAGAAGAACTGAAATCGCTTTTCCAAAACCAATTGCCGTGTTTACTACCTCTTTGTCATCGAAAGCAGTTGAAGAAGTGAAGCTGTCCAGATTGAAGTACATTCTGATGTCATCATCAATCTTTATTGGGATCGAAAGTGTGCTCTTTATTTCCTCAAGCCTTCCTCCCTTTATAATCTTCTCCAGTCGCTCACCATCCATTTGATAATCAACACTGTAATCCTTTATTATAACCACATCACCACTACCTTTTTGAATAAGTTCATCAGAAGAAAACGAGACCGTCTTCAGTTTCTCAAAGTCATAGTTGTGAGTGGCCACGAAATGATAACGATTATCCTCCTTTTTCAAAAGAAAAGCTGCTGCATCTGCTTTTGGGAAGACCTCAACACATCTCATCAAGAAGTACCTGTAGGTCTTTTCATCGAAATCGCTTTCCAATACTTCCGTGATTAATTCGTTGAGAAGTCTCTGGAACTTGTTCTGTTCAATGAGAGTCGACTCGATCTTTCGCAGGTGAGTGACATCTTTGAAGGTCATGAGAAAGGAATCGGGATCTTCTTTCGTATCCCTTCCAATCACTAGATTGACCTCAGCAACTAACTTGAATTGTCTCGCGGTAATGAGTTCCAGTTCAATCTGAAAGGCATTCTTTCCAGCAAAAAGGGAGGATTTCGCCTTCTCGAATTTCTTCTCGCTATCTTCGGAAAGCAAATCAGATACTTGCTTTTTCATGAGTTCATCGCTACTATATCCAAGCAAACTGCAAGCGGCCCTGTTCGGATGGAGTATTTCTCCTGACAGACCCAGAAGCAGAATGCCGTCCAGTGAATTGTTTACAACGGCCCTGAACTCTGAGATTCTCTTCTTTCGCTCCTTGATGTGATAGAAAGCACTTATCAGGAGCATGGGTAAACCAATAACCAGAAGCACTACCGAAACGAATTCATACACTCTCGTTTCGGTAAGCGCTTCAAGCAAATCGAAATACGTTGAAATCGATAGAAAGATAAGGCCCAGAGGGATCCCTTTGTGGAGCTCGCGATTTCCCAGTAGGTAAGCTGCGACTAGCGAAACACCAATAACAACCATTTCGCTAAGTATGGCGAAAAACTTAACTGGCTGAATGGAGTGCAGGGAAAAGACTACTGCTGAAACAACGACTATCAGAATCGATGTCAGGTATACCTGCAACTTGCTTCTGCTTCCTGGAATGCACAACAGTATTTCACCTCGGCAGAACTAAACGTCATTTAATGATGTCAGACCCTATTCAACGGAAATATTGTAAGCTTTATAATCAACCGCCGACTCTTTCCCTTCCCACGATCTGAAGTATCTGAAGATTATCGTCGAATACCCTTCGTCCACCGCTTGAAATGTCCAGGTAACCTTAGAAGGAGCTCCTACCTTGTCACTTTTATCGACTGAGATCTCTTTGCTTTTTTCAGTAATCCCATCTCCAAGAACTACATACTGCCATGTGTACCCAGTACTAGCATTCTCCTCAAGGGTGACCGTGAAGGTCGTACCAAGCGTCACTTCATTCATGAGAATCTTCAGATCCACCTGACCCTTCCCTTGGCCGGCAACATCCACCGTCAGTGCCCTGAAGTCCACAGAGTGTTTCTCTCCTTCCCACTGCCTGAATAGCTTCAAAGTGATCAAAGCCTTTCCTTCCTTTGCCGCTGTCATTATCCACCCTTTGACAGAAGGGGCGCCCGGCATCATACTGGGCGCATTGTGCTCTTCAAGGAAGTTTCTCAACACACCTGTCGGTTCCGCAAAAATATGCCAAAGATATCCCGTGGAAGGATTCTCTTGAATCTCAAGTATCGCAAGATCATTTACACTCATTGAGTTAGCCGACTCTTTCAATTCAATCGCAAGCCCTAATGTAATTATCAGTGCAATATAAAAGAACGCCGTTAGTGTTTTCTTCATGGTTAACACCTCCTATATTAGAAAAAGCTCTTTCTGCCTTCCATCTAGATAGTCTATCTCATTATCGGTGAAAGCAACCGTTTCTTCCAAGAAACCGTAGACATTCTGTTCGTCCCACAGTGACAGTCGCGTTCTGCAATTTAGCTCCATTGCAAAGCAGGTCATGTTTCTGATCTTAAGATCTCCGGCTCCGCTTATTCTGTCTTGGTTGTTCCATAATCCAATAACTGGCCCCGCACCGTGTCCATGATAACCAACTGGATGTGAGTAAATTGCTGCTTCCAGACCCTTTACCTTCGCGTCTTCAAGAGAAACTCGAAGCAATTCATTTCCAGTAATTCCCTCCCTGAAATTTCGTGCCAGAATATTCTGAACCTCGTTTGTTCTTCTGATGACTTCAGCGAGACCTAGCTTCAAATCGTCATACCCTTCCTTCTTCAGATAGAATACCTGCTGTGTATCAGTTGCGAGGCCGTTGTACATAAAGCCAAAATCGCAATGCAATAGGTCACCTTCCTCAATTAGACCCGTACACCTCGCATCCTCCACGCCCTTTCTCTGAAAATCTACATCTGGGCCAAACCATGTTTTCAGACCAATATCGTATGCCAGCTTTTTTAGCAGGAGCTCGATATCTCTGGTTTTCGTGACTCCCGGTGTAATGTTGTCTCTCGAAAAGGCATTTCTGATTATTACGTGAGCTATTCTGTCGAGATTCCTGTAAACCTCAATCTCCTTCTCACTTCTGGTCTGCAACCAGTTGACTGCAATGTTTTCGGCACTCACCAGAGTAACTTCATCAGAAAGCTTTCTCTTGAGAGACTGGAAAAGTGAAACCGTAATCCCATCGGCGAGTGCAAAGTTGTCCGAATAGTCTACTCCTAGTGTCCTTACTTTCAAATCACTTAACAGCTTTCCTATAGAATCGAAAATATCTCCGTCTTCAACTTTCCATGCGGATTCATAATAGCCGCTCAACTGACTACCATGTGGAGACAATACAAATCTGTTGTTCTTCGTGAACAAGAAGGCCGTTATTCTGCTCGCTCCGTAAAACGAACCGGGAAGCAACGTTCTGATAATAGGATCTTCGTTGTTCTCTCTTCCGATTACCATCCAGGCATCAAACTCCTCTTCCGCAAGAAGCCCCGGCATAATATTCTCAAGCCTGTCGAGAAGGAATTCGTTGTAGCAGGCAATTCTTTCGTCCTCGGAGGGCATTGTGGAAGCTATTTCTCTATACTGATCCGCAAATTCATTCATCTTGGCCCCCACTGTTTTTTCCAACTGGAATGGCAACTTCCGAATCGTTTAAGAGACTCTTCAAATAATCGCTGTTCTCTTTCAGAAAGCTCTCCTCTTCTAAAAGGTGAACACCGGTCTGGCCCTTGCTTCTTATCCTAAGTTTCTTGTGAGCACTCTTCTGTCGACTGATCAGTTTGTACGTAACCCCATCGATTTCAACATATCCTTTGATCTCCAATTTTCCACCTCCTGAGATAATCTAACATTTATAAATAGCAAAACAAAGAACTACACACGCTGCCTTGCTTTGCTTAGCAGAAACGGAGTAGAATTTACTGATCCCAGAAAGAAGGAGTTCAAGTTGCATCTCAGGAGCGAACTGGAGATGATTAGTAAGGATAAGACCTTAATAGAAACTCTTCCACAGAGCTTAACGGGTCTTTCAGTGATCGAAAGGAACACTAAAGGAATGATCTTTGTTGACAATCAAAGAAGTCCGAACCTCATGGTGGTTTGGAATTGTTGTGATACAGCTCTAGTGGGGAGTGAAAGTGGAAAGATTTCAGAAAACCAACTTAGTAGATTTCTTTTCGAGACTTTTCTCCCACTAGCAAAAGAAAGAGACATTCCTTTCATGAATTTCTGTTCTTCTCCCACTGTCTTGGATAAACTTCTAGCTATCCTCAAAACAATGAATCCAAGACTCGTGAAAAGACGCTTCTTTCAAGCAGACTCCATGTTAAGTAATACTGAAAGACACAACTCAATTGAATTTACCGCATTCAGAATTAATGAAGCGTTGCTGAATCGCCACCTGGATAACAGTAACGTTCTTAGAGGCTGGGTATGTTCCTTTTGGAAAGATCTGAATTCATTCGAGAAACTTGGTGGGGGTTACGCATTAATCAAGGGTAAGATAATAATTAGCTGATGCTTGGGTGTATACAGATATGGAGATAGAATCGAAGTGGGCCTAGAAACCATCAAGGAGTTTAGAAATCAAGGTATGGGTCTGGCTGTGTCGAAAATATGCGTCGATGAATTCCTTTCAAGCGGGTTGGTAGTTGACTGGCACTGTGATTCTGAGAATTTCCCTTCTTTGTCGATTGCCACCAACCTTGGATTGAAGGAAAAGATGGATTATGAAGTGTGTAAGATAAGCATTTAGAAGAGGATGAAGATGAGAGAAACGAAAATGATTTGCACCATGTGCGGCAAAGAATATTTAGGAGAACATTTCCGCTGTTCGTGTGGGGAACCACTTGAGTTAATCATGCAAAAGAAAAAGGCTGTAAACATCTCCTGGAAAAAATCAGGAATTCTCGAAAGCTTTTCGGATCTCTTACCTGAACTGAAGGATTTTAACTCTCTTTCATTGGGTGAGGGGCTGACCCCCCTGACGAAGATAGAACATGCTATGACAGACGGTTTAGAACTGTTCATAAAGAACGAGGCAATAAATCCGACATGGTCTTTCAAGGACCGCGGAAGTTATTTGGCCGTTCTCGACGCCATCAACAAGGGCTACAAGCATATCGGCACAGTCTCCACGGGTAACATGGCCGCCTCAGTTGCAGCCTACGGTATGAGGGCGGGACTGAAGACCACAATTCTAGTATCTGATTCAATCCCTGAGGAGAAAATCTCGCCAATCGCCATCTATGGTCCTAGAATACTGAAGGTCAAAGGAGATTATGACCGTCTTTATTTCAGATCACTGGAGCTAGGAAGAAAGAAGAACATCTACTTTGCAAATTCCGACATCCCAATGAGGGTAGAAGGATCGAAAACTATCGCATTCGAGATATTCCTTCAGCTGGAAGGTAGAGTTCCCGATTTTGTGATCGTTCCAACAAGTTCTGGTGGAAATATTAGAGGAATAGAAAAGGGATTTCGCGAACTCAAGGCATGTGGGCTCTCCAGGAGCATCCCCCGATTGATCGTGGCACAGGCTTTGGGATGCTGCCCTATACACCAAGCCTTTTCTTCAAACGACAATCAGATAGAAAAGTTTACCCACGCACACACAATTGCACACGCAATCGAAAATCCCTTCCCCCCAAGCGGAAATGCTGTTCTGAGAATGCTAAAAGAAAATCAGGGAATCACTGTTGCCGTTAATGAAGACGAGATCCTCACAGCTCAGAGACAACTAGCCAAGAGAGGTCTCTTTGGACAACCTGCCAGCGCGGTAGCATTTGCTTCGATTTCAAAGCTGAGAAAAGCGATTGATGTCAAGAGGGCTATTGTTGTTGCAGTTCTAACGGGCTCCGGCTTGAAATACCCTGCAGTTCTTAAAGAGCAACCTTCTGTTGCGGAAGTAACCGATATCGATTCTCTTCAGGACTTGCTTTAGAGTAACCGGTAATACTTCTATGCGGGTTTCCTTGAATGTCAGCTTCATTATTCTTGTCCAAATAAACTGATTTCATCCGATTTCTCGAACCCTTGCATGGGGTAATTCTAAAAGAACCTAATTCTTGTTATCAGTCTTACGATACGAACGCTATACAATAGTATTGCATTATTATTTAGTCTTTTATAGTGCTCATTCAATCAGTTTTATCAGAGATATACATTATGACATTTTGGTGTTGACAGCTTGATTTCTCTTGCCTATAATAGTGTTGTAGATGTTGAGTTTGCATGCAAGGAGGGAAATCAGATGGCAAATAAGGAATACACAGTAGGTATCGACCTTGGAACGACTAATTCCGTTATTTCATGGGTCAAACCAGACGGAAATGTCGAGGTAATTCCTAATGCAGAAGGAAATCGTACAACGCCTTCTATAGTATCGTTCAGCAAGACCGGTGAAATCATTGTGGGTGAGCCCGCTAAGAGACAGTCGATTCTGAATGCGGAGAGGACTGTAAGATCGATAAAGCGAAAGATGGGTTCCGATTTCAAAGTAAAGATAGATGACAAAGAGTACACTCCTCAAGAAATCAGCGCTTATATTTTGAAGAAGTTGAAGGCAGATGGAGAAGCTTACCTTGGTGGAAAAATTACTAAGGCAGTTATTACTTGTCCTGCATATTTCAATGATGCTCAGAGACAGGCCACTAAAGAAGCCGGAATAATTGCTGGTCTTGAGGTCCAGAGAATAATTAACGAGCCTACAGCGGCAGCCGTAGCATACGGAATCGACAAGAAAAAAGGTGACAAAAAAATTATCGTATATGATCTCGGAGGAGGAACTTTTGATGTTTCCGTCCTGGATATTGGTGATGGAGTAGTTGAAGTTCTTTCAACTTCAGGTAACAACCACCTCGGAGGAGATGATTTTGACCAGAGGCTAATAGACTACATAGCTGAGGACTTCAGGAAGAAGAACAACGTCGACCTCAGAAAAGACAAGCAAGCCTTTCAGAGATTGAAGGACGCTGCGGAAAGAGCCAAGATTGAACTTTCTTCAAAGTATGAAACTGAGATTTCCCTGCCTTTCATAACTGCAACGGCTGATGGCCCATTGCACCTCGAAATGAAGATAACAAGGTCCACATTGGAATCCCTAATAAAAGATCTTGTGGAAGGCACCAGGGAACAGATAGAAAGAGCACTGAACGATGCAAAGCTTTCGCCAAAAGAGGTTGATGAAGTGTTACTTGTCGGAGGTTCTACTAGAATTCCAATGGTTCAAAGCTTCATCAAGTCGATCTTCGGCAAAGATCCTAACAAGAACATCAACCCAGACGAAGCGGTAGCAATTGGTGCAGCGCTTCAGAGCGGTATTCTCTCTGGCAGCGTGGAAAGCGATCTGGTGCTCGTAGACGTAACACCTCTCACTTTAGGAGTCGAGGTCATGGGCGGTTTAATGGAGCCGATAATCGAAAGAAACTCCACGGTTCCCGTGAAAAAGTCTAAGGTTTTCACAACCGCGGCAGACGGTCAGACCGAAGTGGAAGTAGCAGTGTTCCAGGGAGAAAGGACCATGGCCAGAGACAACATGTCTCTTGGAAGCTTTAAGCTTACAGGAATTGCACCGGCACCTAGGGGAGTGCCTCAAATAGAAGTGACTTTCGACATCGATAGTGATGGAATTGTACATGTCTCCGCAAAAGATCTCGGAACGAACAGAGAGCAGTCGATGGTTGTTAGTGGAAGACAGAAAATGTCTGAAGAGGATATTAAGAGAATCGTAGAAGAGGCAAAGAAATACGAAGAGCAGGATAAGCAGAAGAAACAGGAAGTAGAGCTAAAGAACCAGGCCGATCAGTTGGCATACAGCATGGAGAAGCTTCTCAACGAAAGTGGAGATAAGATTTCGTCCGAAGACAGAGGCAAACTTGAAGGACTGGTGAAAGATCTGAGGGATGCTTTAAGCGAAGACAATATTCAGAGAATTAAGCTCCTGTTTGATCAGCTCCAGAAAGAGAGTATGAGAGTCGGACAAAGCGTTTATCAGAAGGCACAGGCACAGGCTCCAGCTGATGGTGGCCCACAGGAAGGTGAAAATCATGACAGTGACACTGGTACCGAATACATACCGCCGGAAGACAGCAAGTAACAGAATCTATAGAAACCCAGAAAATGGAGGTGTTAATATGTTGGCAATCAGAAGAGGAAGCGATCTTTTCAGACCCTTTGAAGAGATTCAGAGAGAAATGGACAGACTCTTTAACGACGCCTTCAAAGGGCTGAGCTACCAGTCAAGAGAAACAACCATGTTTAGCCCCGAAGTTGACATCTACGAGAAGGATAACTCTGTCTTCATTGAAATGGACATCCCGGGAATCAAGAAGGATGAACTGGAAATCAAGGTGGAGGATGATGTTCTCTCTATCAAAGGAGAGAAGAAACTTGAGAGAGAGCAGAAGGAAAGAGATTACCACCGCTATGAGAGATATAGCGGAGCATTCCAGAGGATCTTCAGACTTCCGGACTACGTAAAGAGTGATGAAGTCAAAGCCAAATACGAAGATGGTGTCCTTAAGCTCGAGCTCCCCAAGAAAGAAGAAGTCAAGAAGGAAGCAATTCAAGTCAAGATCGACTAAGAAAAGTTTAAACTGAGAGGGCGCTTACGGGCGCCCTTTTTTTGGAGGTGTAATGATGATTAACTACGAAGAATACACCGAGAAAGCTAAGAAGATCCTTATGGATGTACAGGATATTCTAATGCGGTACAAACAGAATCAACTCGCTTCAGAGCATATTCTCCTATCTATGCTGGAGGATGGCGACAATATTGCAATTGACATTTTGAATGAAAAGAGGGTAAGCATCGGTTCTCTCAAAAAGGATGTTGAAGAGGTAATCGGTCGTTATGGGAGCGGAAGTCAGATCGGTAACCAGATATACATCACTCCGGATGCAAGGCACATTCTGGAGAATGCCAGAAGCGAGGCTAGAAGAATGCACGATTCAAAGACAGGGACCGAGCATATTCTTCTTGCCATGGTACGGGAAACCTCTGCAGTGGCCAGCAGATTGCTCTCGAAGTACGGAGTCAATCTCGACAATATATACACTTTGATCCTTAAGGGTCGTACGAAAGGCGATGCAGAGGAAGACGAGAATCTCTCTTCTTTGAAGAAATTCACGATAGATCTCACTCAGCTCGCACGAGAAGGCAAGCTAATGCCCGTTATTGGAAGAGAAGACGAGGTAAGAAGAGTAATTCAGATTATTGGAAGAAAGACCAAGAATAACCCTGCCCTGGTGGGAGAACCAGGCGTTGGCAAAACCGCAATTGTAGAGGGTCTCGCGCAAAGAATTGTGAGCGGTGATGTGCCGGAATATTTGAATAACAAAAGCGTTCTGGCTCTTGACATGGGTAGACTTGTAGCTGGGACTAAGTTCCGAGGGGAATTTGAAGAGAGAATGAAAGGTATAATAGACTCTGTTAGAAAGCTCTCCGGCGAAGTAATTCTCTTCATAGATGAAATTCATAGTGTCGTTGGAGCGGGTTCGGCAGAAGGTTCCATGGACGCCGCTAATCTGCTGAAACCTGCCCTTGCAAGGGGAGAGTTGCAGTGTATTGGAGCTACAACTCTCGATGAATACAGAAAGTATATTGAAAAGGACAGGGCGCTAGAGAGACGGTTTCAACCCGTTATGGTAGAACAACCGACAGTTGAAGAGGCCTACAGAATCCTCGAAGGTCTTAAACCCACTTATGAGAAACACCATGATATAAAGATTGAAGACGATGCACTGAAGACGGCCGTTGATCTGAGTGTCAAATACATAACAGACCGCTATCTTCCTGACAAAGCGATCGATCTCGTTGACGAAGCTGCTTCATTTGTGAGACTGCGAACAGGCTATATGCCCGAAAAACTGAGATCGCTCGATCGCGAGCTCAAGGAGCTTGATGCCGAGATAAGTGCTCATGCAGAAAAAGGCGAGTATCGGACCGCTGCCGAGTTAAAGACCGTGGCAGAGAAAAAGAGAAGGGAATTCCTCCTTGAAAAAGAGAAATGGGAATCGGAAGAGTCTTTTGGAAAGACCGTAACATCAGCAGTTGTGGCCTCAATTGTTGAACAATGGACTGGAATTCCTGCCGGAAAAATGCTTCAGTCTGAACGTGAGAAGCTCCGTGATCTCGAGTCAATTATCCACGAAAAGTTTGTCGATCAGGAAGAGGCAGTCAAAATCGTTTCGCAGACGATCAGAAGAGCAAGAGCCGGTTTAAATGCAGCTCATAAACCCTGGGGCTCTTTTCTGTTCATGGGACCCACAGGGGTGGGTAAGACCGAACTTGCCAAGAGACTCGCATTCATCCTCTTTGGCAGTGAAGAGGCAATGGTAAGAATTGATATGTCTGAATATATGGAGAAGCACACCGTCTCCAGACTTATTGGAGCGCCTCCCGGATATGTGGGTTACGAAGAAGGCGGTCAGTTAACAGAAGCAGTCAGGAGAAGACCTTATTCAGTTGTTCTTCTTGATGAGATAGAGAAGGCTCACAGAGAGGTGCACAGTGTTTTGCTTCAGATCATGGATGACGGACGTCTTACTGATGGAAAAGGAAAGACAGTTTCTTTCTCAAACACAATAATTATAATGACCAGTAATATTGCATCTGAAGAGCTGGCGAGTACCTCGGAACTGAGCCGAGCAATGGATCTTGCTGAAGAAAGCCTGCGGAAAGCCTTCAGGCCAGAGTTCATTAACAGGCTTGATTCCATTGTACTTTTCAGACCTTTAGATAGCGAAGCAATGGAGGAAATTGTTAAGATGAGAATAGCGGAAATGGAAAAAAGACTATCTGATCAGCACATTTCCGTTGAGATCAGCCAGAAAGCGGTCGAGTATCTTGCTAAAGAGGGTTACGACAGAGAATATGGTGCTAGACCGGTTAGGAGATTAATTGAGAAGTTGGTGGAAGGGCCTATAGCAGATTTGATCATCGATGGAGCCCTGGGAGAAGGAATGAAAGTTATTATTGACTCAGACGCGTCCGGAATCTTGGTGAAGGCACAAGAGGGTTAGTAGAGTACCTTTTCTTGGCCTAATGGTACAGAAGTAATGATATCATTTTTCTAGGAGGTGCTTAATGGACAAGATCTTCTTCACTTATAAGATTCCCGACGAAGGTTTGCTTCTTCTTAAAGGATACGACATCATGATCAACACTGAGGATAGGTTCCTCTCAAAAGAAGAGATTATTCAGAAAGCCAAGGATGCGGTAGCACTGGTAACACTGTTATCGGATAAGATTGATGCAGAGCTTATCAAATCACTTCCGAAATTAAAGGTGATTGCAAATTACGCGGTCGGCTATAACAACATCGACGTTGAAGAAGCCAGAAAAAGAGGTGTAAGAGTTACCAATACTCCCGACGTTCTAACAGACGCCACGGCGGACTTAACGTTAGCTTTGATTCTCGCTACAAGCAGAAGAATCGTTGAGGGCGACAGATTAGTTAGAGAGCATAGGTTTGCCGGATGGAAGCCAGACCTGTTAACAGGTCCCTCTCTCAAAGAGAAGAATTTGGGCATTATCGGCCTTGGAAGAATAGGGAGGGCCGTTGCAAAAAGAGCTCAAGCGTTTGGGATGAAAGTAATTTATCACAACAGGAAACCTCTTCTAACTGAAGAAGAAGAGAAACTTGGCGTGAAGCACAGGAGCCTCGAGGAACTGCTTAAAGAATCTGATTTTGTGTCTATTCACGTCCCCCTTACAAGAGAGACACATCATTTGCTTAATGAGAAGCGACTTTCTATGATGAAACCCGGTGCGATTCTGGTGAACACTGCCAGGGGATCCATCGTCGATGAAGCAGCACTGATAAAGGCTCTTAAGAATGGTAGATTAGCTGCCGCCGGTCTTGATGTCTATGAAGAAGAACCAATTGTACCACAGTCTTTGATAGATATGGATAACGTGGTCCTTCTTCCACACGTAGGGTCTGCAACAAAAGAAGCAAGGACAGAAATGGCAATCATGGTGGGGCGCAACGTGGCCGCAGTTCTAGAAGGAAAGGAACCTCCCAATGCTGTGGTCTGATTATCTCGTTTCAAAATACCATATCGGTCCATAATATCTATTTCCATTTTTGTCAATGGCAACTATTTGCCAGTAATAAACAGTATCATTTGAAAGTCTATCGACGAAGTAACTATTCGATCCAGTAGATGCATAAAGCTTTGGCGTCGAAGATGTTCCCAGATAAAGATTGTAGCTGGCTATTTCGATGAGAGGGGAAGATTCTAGGCCGACCCTGGCTCCTGAATCTCTGTTTGAAACCCATATGTCCAAGTTGCTCAATATGATAGAGTTGTTTCTGACAACGACGTCCCAGCTAAGCATCACACTACCGCCATAAACAAGCGTCCCATCTTGAAGATGACTGGCGAAGATCACCTGTGGTTCCTGGTAAAGGGTACCTGCGGCGGCAACAATGAATATAGTGAAAAGAACGGCGAAAAAGACTCTTTCCATTGTCAGCACCTCCAATCCATTTGACTGTGGAAACAGTAACTAAGTTTACTATCAAAAAAAGGAGAGTGAGATCATGAAGGTAAAGAGCGTTGGAGAAGTCTACAGATGTGAGATATGTGGAAACATAGTTGAAGTGAAAGAAGTTGGTGGAGGAGAACTGGTCTGCTGTGGAGAGCCGATGAAGCTTGTGCAGAAATAAAAGAAGCCCCGATTTTGGGGCTTCTTTTTTAGAAATACATGTCGAAACCCAAAAGGACGGGAAGTGGCCAGAAAAAGAGAGAGAAGTTGAACCTGTCCGTCATTTTGGTTACATCTACGAAGCTGATCTCAGGAGAGAGTCTTGTTTTGAAATTATCGGTTGTTTCGAAGAAAGAGTACATAGCTTGTCCTCTCAGTCCGAGCGCAAACATGAATCTTCTTCCAAACAAGTTAAAAGAAAGATTCTCGATTCCCGTCAGCAATCGTGTATCAATCCCTGCTTCTAGTCCGGAAACCTCACCAAATGCACCCGAATATGAGACCGAAGGGCCAGTATAAAGCGTGGTAGGAGTGAAACTCAAACTACCGGTTTTGGAAGGCCAAAGACTTGAAAGCCCAGTCTGTAGTATCCATTCACCGAGAATATTCCAAGAAGAAAAGGGAAATAAACAACCGAACCGCCGATATTGTTCGCGTTGAAATAGCTTCCAAAAGACGCCGTAGAGATTAAGAGAAATGTTATAACATTACTAGTATCTTCCGCTTCATAAGTAACCTCCCGCTTTAGTTACGTAGCTCAATTATACATTTTCACTATAAAATAAAAAAAGACTTTTCGGTAGATTTAATCGCGATGAATCGGGGCATTTTGAATGATTGGTATCACCGGGAGTAAACTAGATCTCTCGAAAAAAATCACACTAGGCGATTCCGAGCGTCTTGATTTTGAATTCCTGTGTAGTTACGATCTGTTTTGAGGACATACCTTACACAAAAGGAATTTCTCCTTCAAGAAAAGGATACAGAAATAGTCGATCATTGTACCATATACCTTTTGGAGGTTAATCGATGGACGAAGTTGTTCTTTCCAGGCAAGAGATATTTTCTTCCTTTGAGGAAGCTGTAAGAAACAAGGGCTCCGTTCTGGGCAATGGCATTCTTCGAGTAGATTCCTTTCTTAACCATCAGATTGATCCACAACTAATGAAAAATGCTGGTGAACTAATCGCTGACTACTTCAGAACTTATGGAGTAACAAAAGTCTTGACTGCAGAGAGTTCTGGGATTGCTCCCGCATTGATGGCAGCTAGCAGCCTTGGTGCACAGCTCGTTTTTGCTCGTAAGAGTAGACCAATAACAATGCAAAGGTATCTGAGTGAATCCGCTCCTTCGCACACAAAAGGAGGGATAGTGGAACTCAACGTTTCCCTGGACTATATTGATGAGAAGGACAGAGTCATTATCGTGGATGACTTTCTGGCAAGCGGTAAGACCATAGAGGCCCTGGCCCGGCTTGTATTGAAAACGGGAGCATCGCTTCACGGCTTTGCGGCAATCATTGAAAAAACCTTCGAAGAAGGTCGAACTTTGCTGGCGAAGTTTGGCGTTCCTGTCCTGGGGATTGTAAGAATCTCTTCACTCGACCCGCTCTCATTTGTGAAAAATGGAGTCTAGAAAACTGCGCAGAACTGCACTCCCAGATTCACAAAAGACAGGAAGAAGCGATCGTTATCAAAGGAGTTCGTTACGGACCAATATCTTGTGCCCGCTCTAACATAGTAGAATGGCCCTTCAAAGTGAAGTCCAGCGAACATATCTATGAATCCGTTCCCTTTTCCCAGTCCAGTAGAGACATCTAATCCAATGAAGACCTTATCGTTCATCTGCAGCCTCAAATCTGCAGCAGGGCCAAAGGACAAATCAGAAACCTTGCGGTCAAATGTTTTCGAGCCAGTGAGCGTCAGTTGTTTGAACCACAACCTACCTTGAACACCCAGTTGAAGAGAGAAGCGATCAAGCTCAGGAAGTATATACATATAAGTGAGCAAAAGTACATCATGCTTAAACATTGATTCGTATGAAGCCAAAGGATCAGTGTCCGTCGCCTCGAATGTACTTTTAACGGTGAAGTGAAAAAAACTCAACTCTATCAGATGTTCACCGCTGATCTCATACCCCACAGTTGGTAAGAAATAAGCGCGGAAGTCGTTTTTCATCAGGAGCTGGGTTCTCTCAGAATCACTGACTTCAAGGAACCCACTCCACGGCATTGATACACCACTATCTACCTTCATCTCCAAATTTGCAAAACAGGACGCTGTTAAGATAAGAAAGATAATTAAACAAAATCCCCTGATGTTCATGATCTCAGCAAACCTTTCTCGATCATCCAGCCGGTAAGTACCCTAACCTTCCCGATCTCGACTCCGTAGTGAATACTTGCCAATAGTTCTACGGCTTCCCTACCTCCAACAACAGCCGCACCTCCCACCACGAAATCGGCGATACTTGCGAAATCAATTTCGAGCTCGTCTTTAAGTTCCTGAGGGAATGTCCTGATCCATTCCAGACCTAAAGAGCTATCGAAGGTTGGCTCCAGTGGGCTTAGTGAAGGAAGATTCCCAGAATTATTGAAAACCTTTCTGAGTACTTCTCCCTCGTAATTAGAAATCAGAAGATCGAAAACATCATCGCTTCCTTCTCTCCCTGAAATTCTGTTTAGTATACCGAATAGCTCTCCTATCATCTTGCTTCTGACACTTATGAGCAAGTCCTGATCGGGCTTGACTAGCTGATCCAAAGTATTGAGAGCCGACAGACCTACCCACTCCAGTTCTTTTTCATCCATCATCTGGGGTGTGTCTAAATCCGAGTGGTAGTATCTATCTGGAAGATGGCCCATGAACGGAGAGGGAATTCCAAGAGTTGTGAAGACACAGTGATCTGAACCGGCCATGAAGGGAATCTCTCCAAATCTCTTCAGAGGATAACCGGCATTTGAAGGCATAAGAGTCTTGATATAGAATTCCAGGATATTTCCCCACCTCTGTGGCAAATAAGGTGGGACCTTTGAAAGAATAAATGTAGAACCCGTTTTGTTCTGATCTGCACCAACCATATCAAGGTTTATAGTATATATCGGAAGGTTATTCTCGCTCTTGAGTTGGAGAGCATAAGGTACGCTTCCCAAATATTCGGGAACAAGTGCAATTTTCACGGAATATGGGAAGTTCTCATCATTCAACACCCTTGCTATCTCAACGGCGAGAGCGGCTCCACTCCCGTTATCATCGGCCCCAGGCGAAGGATGACACAAATGCGCAGTTATAAGAACCTGAGGGCCATCATTGAAACCAGTCGCGTCTATTTGCAGAACATCAAAACTACCTTTCGACATATTTGTTTCAGCCCTGAACCCAACGATCGCACTTCCTTTTTTCGAGTAACTGAAGAGAAGATCGTACTTCTCTTTTGTAACCGAAAAAGCAACAGCGTTTCTATCGGCCGAATCTCTGTCGTGGGGGATCGTCAAGAAGTTTGTCATTTGAGGTAAATCATTGAGACTGCGACCAATTTCCTCAAAGACCTTTCTCATATGGCACAGAATTAGACACCTCGCCCCGCCCTCAACTACCGCATGCTGAAAAACCTTGACAGGATCTTCACTAGCAAGAACTGCTTTTCCAGAGTAATCTCCTTTACCGTCATATACAACTAGAGGTAACGATTCCCAGCCTTTGCTGCTTCCACTACCGGAAACCAGGGAGACTTTTGTGACTTTTGTTGAAGTGACGAAAACCCTCTCTGGATTCTCAAGCCACAGCTCCCCATATACTGGTTCCCATGCAAGTGTAGAGACGATGTTTCCCGTCTTTGTGACCCCATCGGCTGGATACTTCAATACCCGGAATCTATTTTCCGGAAGACCGGAACGGATAAGATAGTCCGTTATCGAGTTCATAGATTCCTTATAGTCACGACTTCCCCGCATTCTGTGATATCCCGAAAGCATTTCTATAAGAGATTTAACCTTTTTTCCATCCAGCCTTTGACTCAACTCTGATCACTCCTTTTCTAGATAAATCATCTTGCGTGTCATTTCACCGTCAACAACTAGATTTGCACCTGTGATAAAAGAGGCTTCATCACCGCTAAGAAAAAAACAGGCATCTGCAACGTCTTCCGGTCTACCAACTCGCCCGGCCGGGTGTTGATTATGTGCAACATCGCTTCGTTCGGATGGCTTACTGGGCTGGCTTTCAGTTATGTCGATCTATTCCGAGCATATCGCATTGACTCTGACTTTTAGCCCAAGAATAATGGCAAGTAAATGTGTGTGAGCCAGCAGACCACCTTTCGAAGTAGAGCATGGTTCCGAACTGCTTACCGACATCAAAGCCCGAGTCGAAACTATGTTTATTATGCTTGAGCCTTTCGAAGTGGCTAAATAAGGAGAGCAGTATTTCGCCATCAAATAAGGGCCGGTGAGATTGACCTCGATTACTTTCCTCCAATCATCTGCTGACCTCTCTAGAAGTGTCCCGGTCCATCCTATCCCCGCATTGTTTATGAGAACGCCTATCGATCCAGATAGTCCCACCGTACCAGTAACAACTCTCATTACATCATCTTCAGAAGAAACATCTCCATAAATAAACGTCGCTCGGCCTTCGTCGGAAATCATCTGGCTTACCAAGCGATTCCCAGCTTCCACATCGATATCCATAATCGACACAAATGCACCACATCTCGCGAAACCAACGGATATTGTTTTCCCGATTCCTTTGGATTCACCAGTAACAAGCACGGTTTGTTCAAGAATCTCAAAGCACGCACCCCCAAAGGATCCCTAAAGAACCATCTCAACAAAGCTAAACTCCGGTCAATCTCTCTGCCTGAATCGTTGCGCACTTCTCAATCGCCGTAAGCTTTACTTCCTGCTCCTCAAAAGTCTCCGCAATCGCATGATAATGATCGTAAGTCCTTTTCCAACATATCGAAGCCTTAACTGGATCACTTTCATTACGCGCTATTTTCTCCAGGGTCATTCCTTTGACAAGCCACAGAGATATGTCATCAGCCTTCAATCTCAGCCCCTCTTCGAAGACTTCAAGTGCTTTGTAGGGTTCTTCAAGGCGATCCCGAAGCAAGGCTCCCAGCTTCCTAATGTATAACAGCTTCTCCTCAGGAGACTCAAGAATGTCAATAATTCTTTCGTAATCACAGGCGAGTTTTCTTAGAAGCTCCTCGCCCGAATCTCTTTTCCTCGCTTTAAACTCGTAGTTAGCAATGCTTTTCTTAAGAAATTCAAGGTAATCTGATTCACCAGAAAAATCGGAGTCGTATCTTTTATCCGATATCGACTGTCCCAATATTCGAAGCTTTTCTATCAAAGCTCTTTTGATTTCTTCTTCTTGTATCTTCGGAAGAATGAGATCTAGTTTGTCAAGAAGAGTCACTTCATTTCCCTTGAAATAAACTACAAAGCGGTCAAAACAATCCGATAATTTCTTTGCGATTCCATCTAAATCTTCACTGGAAAGCATAAGGTCAATATACTTCACCGCAAGGTTGGAAAGTAATTGTTCGTCTTGAATCAGCGATTTTGAAGACTCTAAGGCTCTCTCGAGAAGGCGAAGCTGATCGACTCTAGAGATCTCTCCGACTTCCGAAATTGTTGAAATGTACATCTCTCGTAGCCGCACAAGCCTACCGGGCTCTTCGTTATAAAAAGCTTTCTCAAGCCTCCCAAGAGCAATTTCGACAAATAATGCTTTCGAAGAGATCCTGTAACAGCTTAAGGCGAACTTAATGGCGGCCTCAGGTTGGTCCTCAAAGAAGACCGATATAAATTCTTCCCAGAGACCTCTATCAAATTCGCAGGCAAACTTCTCGATTTCTCGGGCAAAAGAGTTTTTCGAGGACCCATCAATCTTCTCAAAGGTTGAGATAAGGTCTTCAAATGACTCAGGATTATTGAGAAATGCAAGCCTTTCTAGTGCAGCCTTCATAGCGCCTTCATTATCTCCTTTTTCTCTCTTCAAATTCCAGAGTTCATACAGGAACCTACCTTTTTCCTCTTCTCGAGATTTCGGAATCCTTCTTTCTATCTTAGTAATCCTATTCTCTCTTCTTCTATCATTAATCTTCTTAAAGAACATCATATCCTCCAGCAACAAGGGAATGAATAGCTCCTATAAAAGGATACCAGAAAACCTCGTCAGGAGAACGTTGGCTTATCCTAAGGAGCGGTTACTCAAAAGCGAGTCGGCCTTCTGTGAAAGAACAAAAGATTACACCGAGACAGACGAGGAATCTACATCCAGAATCAAATCGATCAGGGATCTGCTCCATTCAATCTTGTAACCCCAAATTGTCTTCTGAAGGAAGTAAATCCGCGCTCCTCTGAACTCTCTGAAGGCACTCTCTTCGGAAACTTCAGGGACAAATATCAGGCAGTAACTTTCAGGATCACCCTTCAGTCCGTAGAGAGCGAGAAAAGTATCATACTCTGGATCGTCTTGAGTATATATCGATCCCGATAATCCTTCTGTGAACCAGACGCCTGAACTTTGGGCATACTGTAGATAATACTTCTCGATAATTGACCAATACTTATGGAAGTCAAATATCAGATTCCTCATGTCTCCTTCAAGCTCGACAATGGCTACCTTTCTCAGCGACACAATTTCATCTTCACTTAATCCGGCTTCAAGGCCGGAATCTTGCTGAAGACGAATTTGATTTGCATAGTCGATCATTGCCCTCTCATATTGCAGGAAGACTTGATATGGACTCCTGAAGAAGTTGAATCCCCAGATGTATGAGACCGCTAGAAATCCTGTAAGAACTATAAGAAAAGGCAGCCTGAGTCTCAAAGAAATTCACCACCCGGTTTCACCACATAATCAAAGATATCACATGTCATCGAACCATGAATGCATGAAGACCCCTTCCCACAAAAGAAACTGTTATGTTGTATTATTATCACTGACCGGCAGATTGGAAGGGAAATGTATGCTGATTACTCTGAGCAAAGTTGGACACGATTATGGTCAAGACTTCCTCTTTGACGAAGTCTCAACCTCGATAGATAGGAAAGATAAGACAATACTTCTTGGAAAAAACGGAAGCGGAAAATCAACCCTCATGAGAATAATTTCCGGTGATCTTTTGCCGTCTGAGGGAGAGGTTTTCCTCTCCACAAACGTGAGAATTGGTTATCAAATACAGAATAGAATACCCAACTCTGAGTTGACTCTTATGGAGTACTACATGCAGGACAAATCTAGTGTCCTTCCCGACACCGAAGAATACTATTCCTTCGACAGAAGAGTGAGGAGTATCCTCGTAGGGCTTGAATTCGGCGAGGAAGATTGGGAAAGACGTCTCGAAACCTTCAGTGGTGGCGAACTAACCAGGATCTCTCTTGGGAAGCTTTTCCTGGTTGATTACGATCTACTGCTCTTGGATGAACCTACAAATCATCTCGATCTCGAATCGACTGAATGGTTAGTAAGCTTCTTAAAGAATTACAAAGGAGCTCTACTTGTCGTTACTCACGACAGATACTTGATTAGAAACGTTGGTAATCGCTTCTGGGAGCTGAACGGCGGCTCGCTTTGGGATTTCTCCGGACCTTATGACAGATATCAGGCAGATAGAGAGATTATGTTAAAGAGCGGCCTGAGAACACGGGATAATCTTTCAAAAGAAATCGAAAGACTTGACTCTGTCGCAAAACGCTACAGATTGTGGGGGCAGGAAAAATTCATCAAGCAGGCGATCAACAAAGAAAAGCAAAGGGACAGACTAATCGAACAGCTCGAATCGATAGATCTCCCAGATGAAGAAATCAGAGGAACAAAATTCCGGCTACCACAACCAGATAGAACCGGTTACTCAGTTTTGAAGATCGAAAAATTGTCATTCGGCTTTGGCAGCAAGAATCTTTTCAGCAGCGCCACCACAGAAATACACAGGAGAGATAAGATCGGCCTTCTCGGCCCAAATGGCAGCGGGAAGACAACACTCTTGAAGATAATTACTGGGAATTTAAAGGGGTACTCGGGAGAAGTTACCTGGGGCCACAACATCCGTTGGGGCTATCTTTCTCAGCTGACCGAGGATCTAAATCCGTCAAACGATGTGCTCACGGAAATCTGGCAATTGATGAGGGGGCAACCAGATTACGAAGTTAGAAAGTACATGGGAAGGTTTGGATTTCCCGGCGACGATGTTTTTAAACCAGTACACACCTTGAGTGGTGGAGAAAAAACGAAACTTGCGCTTGCGAAACTGATATTATCGCGTCCAAACGTTTTGGTCATGGATGAACCGACGAACAATCTCGACATCTGGTCCATTGAAAGCCTTGAACAGGTGCTGAAAGAATACGAAGGCTGCATAATTCTTGTTTCTCACGACAGAGAATTCGTACAGAATATTTGTGATCGTTTCTTGATGATCGATAGGCATAAGTTGAAGAGTGTATCCACTGTTGAAGAGTATTTGAGTAGAAATCAAAGCTATACCGGTTCGGTGGGTAATGATGACGCGCGAGTCAGCTTTCAAGAAAGAAGGAGATTATCCAACAAGAAGAAGTCGATCATTGAAAAGTTGCAACAATTGGATGCTGAAGAAGAAGCTCTGTCCAATAGTCTGGAAGAGATTCATGCAAGAATGGGGCTTTACGCTAGTGATTACGAGAGGCTTCAAGAATTTCAGAACACTTTGAATCAGGCCGAAGAGAGGATTCTTGAGATTCTTGAAGAAAGAGAGATCCTGGAACACGACCTAGAGGAACTTTCTACAATGATGGGAGATCAATCATAACAGCATAAACGCAACTGAAAGCATTGAAAGAAAGATTGAAATATCTGCCATAACCAGATAAGCGTGGAAGCTTCTCTTATGGACCTCGACCATTGATCTTGGATCGCTTCCTCCTGATTTCATAAGCCTGTCCGCCATAAGCCAGAACAAGAAAGTGAGAAACCATGACAAAGAGAAAATTGAGCTCCAAAGTAAGGAAGCTGAAACGATTATTGCCATTGTAATTGCTGCTCCCAAAACAACGAAAGAAAGAGCCGCTGCCGGTATTCTTGTGGTTTGCCAGAAAGCGTGAAGGTAACCCTGAACCTGAGGTTCAGTTCTGGGATCCTTCATAGGTATCATCAAGAGCGAAACCGTGAGCCCCCCTCCAGCCCATAAAACGTAGGAGATCACAAATACTATCTTGCTAAACCCTTCGAAAAAACCCATAACATCACTCCAAAATAACTCTTCGTCACTGTCCTGCTAAGCGCCAGAAGAGCACTTACGTCTGGGCAAATCTCTCTTTCAACGATTCCTTCAGAATAAATTATATCAGATAATTGTCTTCGTACCCTTTGACCTCACTTCTGAAGAAAACTAGATAAACCGGAGAAATCGCCTGTATTTCTCGCAAAGTCACGCTTCTTGTCATTCGAAGATCTTGCATTTACGTAGTTCCTTGAGCAGTATCATTGTTCCACTACAGAAATAATCGCGAAGACCGTTGTTTCCACTCTAGGCGGGCAGTTTTCGGGGTGTATAAGATCTACACAAGCTATCGGCATCGTTGGAGTCAGCACTGCTGCATACACTGTGACTCTGGGAGTCAATGCTAAGTAGACGGTTTCGAAAATGTCTGTTACAGGTCAAATGCAGTAGACCTTCCGAAATTAGAGCTCAAGCGTAAAAGAGATAACCGCATAGAATCGACCGGATAAAAGAGCGATCCATGTACTCCGCCAAAAAGATGAAAATAGCGAAGAGACCTCTTTTGGTTAGTCGAGATCTCGCGTATGGAGTCCAGATAACCACAAAGGGCGACCTTCAATTAAAGACGCTGATATTCTTAATGTCTCGAAGCGTTGCTCGGTGGTGTTCACGATAACAACTTCAGACGATAAGTTGGCAAACAAACTCGAACCAGAAGTACCCTGGCATTCGAGAGGAATCGAAGCATTCAAGGCTTTATCTAGAGCAGGCATTGATGTCGAAATCGCGTTGATACCGATCCTGCCATTCACAGAAGATAGTACGGAAGACATCTTGCCAATACTTACCAGAGGAAAAGAAGCTGGAACCAAGTTTATCTATCCTTCAATGAGAATGACTTTGAGGGACAGGCAGAGAGAATATTACTATCTAAAACTAGACGAGTTCTTTCCGGGAATGAGTAATCAATACAAAAGAACCTACGGAAATTCGTACTTCTGTAGCTCTACAAACGACAATATATAACAAACCACATTTGTCATGAGTCAAAGCTGCTGAATCTGGATTTGCTTTTATTTGGAAGACCCTTCGGCGAGCCTAATCTTAATACTCAAATGATCTACTTCTAGCTTTCGAAACAATTGTTCGGCACTATTGATTCCAGTCTCTTGAATCAGGTTTCAATAGACTTTTCGTGCGTCATATGAATCGACTGTCTAACATTGTCTTGGACCATTTGAGAATTTCCATTGTGAGGTAGAACTTCTATTACCAACTCTAAGACCGGTTTACTATCCATAGCAGTGTTTTTTACGACCATGGTTTGATTTCTACACAGCTTTCTTCTTAATCAACTCCTCCTCGGAACCTAGACTTTCTGTATCACAGGTTGCTCCGAGAGAAAAACTCTTCGTCTGACCACCTCTGAGAGGTCCAAAGACAGCAGTGTTCAGCATGGACAGAAGCATCACAAAAAAAGGAATCGGATCGCGAATATCCCATGAATCATCCTTTAGATTCTTCCTGCTCTTGAAAAAGCCCTTCAGGTTCTTAAACTTACCTTTAAACAACGTACTGAAGAACCAACCGATCTCCATAGCCGTTGTAAAGGTACCATAACCGGTTTTCGGCGATCTAGCCACGCTGACTTCGCTTCCATTCGCTAATTCAAGATACGCCTTTACCATGTCAACACCAGAGTTATAAGCAATGAGCAGCCCGGGACTCATCCTGGGATTTACATCGACAAGATAGTATTCACCATTGATTCTGTCATGTAGGAAATCCATCGAAATGAATCCAGAGTAGTTGAGATCGCTGACGATTTTCTTAACTTCTCCAAGCGCTTTTTCGCAATCTATAGAAACTCTGCAGGTACCAATTCCTCCAGATTCAGGGTATTCTCTTATGTTGTGATAAATGACGTTTCCAATTAATCGACCATTATGAGCCAACCCTGTTGTACAAATTTGGTAAGGCTCTTTCCACTCTTGGACCAGATATTTGTCTTCTTCAAGATTCCTGCATCTTTTCTCGAACTCACTTTTGGAATTAACCTTGAAAATACCTTCAGCAGATCGCTGATTTCTGGGTTTAATTATTACCGGGAATTCACACCCTTCTAAGCTGAAATCCTTCAACAGTACCGTCTTTGGAACACTTATGCCAAGTGATCTTGCGTAAGTGGTCATTGAGTACTTGTCGTGAAGTAGAGTAATATGATCGTAAGAAGGGACCAGTACATTTACACGACCTTCCAACCTACCAATATATTTGCTGAACACAAAACCCTCTTCAAAGGTTGGACACAGAACATCGATCTTGAGTTCTTCTATCTTTTCAATGACGCTTTCGACAAATGCACTGCTATTCTCACCGACTGAAGGATAAATGAATTTCCCTTTGAGATATCTGGAGTAAAGACCCCCGCTAAGTCTACTGCTGTCCGCTGCGAAAACCTCATGGCCGCTTCTAGCCAAAAGCCTTATAGTATTAATTGCATACCACATTCTAGCGCCCGTAACCAATACCCTCAAACTCAAAACCTCCCGAAAGAGAATGAATAAAGAAGATTATCAAATAAAATCTTATACCATAGAAGTAACAAATTGATTGTTTACTACCGTTCTACGAGCCCGGTATTTTCCGGGCTTGTTTGTCAACTGCGCAATACCTTAAACTAAGGCTAACTGAGGCACCGACTGATGAACCACGCAAATGTCGTCTCCATTTACATAATAGAGACGATTTGATTTCTTTGAGAATAAATTGTATAATAAGTTTGAAAGGTTAACGGTTAACTTCGGTTACAGTGTATTCACAATGCACTCGTTTAAACGGTAAAGTTAGCCGCAATCCGGACAACTCCTCGTTTCGTAGCAATTCCCCCTTCGATTCCTGACGCCAGTCAGGAATCCTTTTTTATTGTAAACTAAGATTAAATAAACAAGTGAAAAGGCCGCCAAAGGCGGCCCTCATGATAAAACCAAAACTACTCTACCATTTTAATCAACGACGAAATCGATTCGACTGCCTCCTGGGGAAGTCTGTCGAAGCCACCTCTTTCAACTTCTCTAGAGCGAAGGAAGTTGTACCTGTCAACGAGTCTCTCCTTCAAAAGCTTCTTGTAGCTCTCATCAGAAAGATCAGGCAAAAAACCTTCAATAAACATTATCTCGAGTTCCTTGAATGGGTCCCACGGCAAGAACTCTGCTCGGTTCTCTACTATAGACTCGAGGATTTGAAGGGTGAGTTCCTTCGGAACCTTCTTCTCGCCAAAATGGCCGGTATTGAAAATAAAACATTTAATCCCTCTGTGAGTAAACAATTCAATAAAACGATTAAAATCGTCAGAAAGCGGATAGGTTCTGAATGGATTCGCGTAGGGCTCTATTACCAGCGCATTGGGATCAACTCCTGGTGCCAGACGTTCTGCAGAGGTCCTTTTTGTGGCAAGAGTCGCGCCCATAACAGATGCGAGAACGGGATCGTTGACTTTCACTACCGGAGGAATTGATGGGTCTTTCATCAACCAGATGATAGCGTCTACCGGTTCATCGAATTTGTCCACTCTATTTGGAGACCAGATTTTTGACTTGATTGCCCTTCCATTTCCATTTCTAATGTCTTCCGTCACAATAACGATTCGTCCTTCATCGTCTTGGGTCGCACCAACGTTCTGAACAGAAAGAAGAAACTTGTTGTCTTCACTACTTAGCGGATAGTCGGACGTCTTGTCGAAATACGAGGGTTCCAGTGCTACGGAAGAACCATCGGAAGATGAAATCACGAAGGCATCATCGTGCAACACTGTAACATCATACTTTCCGTCGTGCTTAGCATGAGTAAGCGTTGACTTTCCGGAACCGGACAATCCAAAGAAACCCACAACAAATTTTCTGTCCTGGAGATTGTACCTTTTCTGACCACCATGACAAGCAGCAAAACCATGCCTGTTGGCACATCCCCACGCAAGGGTAAGCGTTCCTTTTTTGAATTCACCGAAGTATCTCATTCCGAGAATTGCGGCGCAATTGTGTTCCGGATCGAAGAATGAAAGCCCCAATGGATGATCTGGATGATGCCATTCCGGGTCGGAAAACACAAAAATATCGCCCTCGTTTTCACACCTTTCTGAGGACTCATACATTTCGTTGTAGAATTCGTTTATCGGCTGGAAATTTAACAACCAATTATAAATCAGGTTCTCGTGGGTTTCAGGAACCAGAAGATGTGCCTTTACCATGAAATCTCTATCGAGCCCTATATATGCCTGGGCATGATACATCTTCCTATTTCTTGTGTTGTAGACTGCTTCTCGCAACTTCGCTCCGTATTCTTTTTCGTTTACTCCTGGCTCTCCCACTATTCGCCTCGCCGAGGCACATCTTCCGGTCACGGCACCGTCATTGAAGAGAAGAACTTTTGAATCTGACTCAAGACCGGCTTTTTCGGGTTTATAAACTGGAAGGTCAGTGACTATCGTACCTGCCGAGTTCTTCGCGAGCTTGTAGGCCTCACTCGGCGAAACAACCGGTACTACGTTGTTTCCGTAGAAAGCTGTTTCTATTGTTACACGGCTCATTGAAAAGAGAGGGTTATCTCTTCCAATTCTTTCTCTCACAAATCTGGAACTAGTAGACATCTTTCACCTCCAAGAGATCCCAAAAAATCTGTAGAGTCTTACTTACAAGACTCCTTGAGCTAAGAACCACGAATGTTCGCATAATCTACAAAGATCGTGCGAATCAAAGCAAATCTAACGTCTTTGAACATAAATCTCTATATTGGGGTGTGACTCTTACCGAAAAAAGCTGTAGAGTTATACTGGGTTAAGGTGATCGTTCTTTAACTTCAAATCTTCGTCTCCAGACTTTGAACTTCCATAAAAGAGTCCTAACTTTCAAAGGTCGCCTCCTCAGAGAACAACTCTACTATCTTCGTAATTACCTGAACCGACTTTTCCATAGATCTTATTGGTATGTACTCGAATCTTCCGTGAAAATTGTGTCCTCCTGTGAAGAGATTGGGTGTAGGAAGTCCCATAAAAGAAAGACGCGCACCATCAGTTCCCCCTCGCACAGGTTCTATTTTCGGTTCAATTGAAAGACTCTCCATTGCTCTTTTCGCGGTCTCAACAACAAAATACACTTCCTCTATCTTCTCTTTCATATTGTAATAAGAGTCTTCAGTGCAAAACGTGACCGTATCTTCTCCATATTTGAAGTTCAATAAAGCCGCTACTTCGGAAATCATCATCTTTTTTCTCGAAAACTTCTCCCTGGAATGATCTCTAATGATGTATTTTAGTATTGTTTCTTCTACAGAACCTTGAACACTGATTAAGTGGAAGAACCCCTCTCTCCCGCAAGTGGTGGCCGGTATTTCATTTGAGGGCAGCATTGCGTTGAATTCACATGCAATGAGCATTGAGTTTTTCATCCTATCTTTCGCGCTTCCAGGATGGATATTCAGTCCCTTAATCACAACCTCAGTGTTGGCAGCGTTGAAAGTCTCGTACTGCAGTTCTCCAATGCCTCCCCCATCTACTGTGTACGCGTAATCGGCTCCGAATTCTTCTATGCTGAAATGCTTAGTTCCTCTCCCGATCTCCTCGTCCGGTGTAAAGGCTACTCTTATTTTGCCGTGTTTAATCCGGGGATTCGAAATTATAAATTCCATCGCGGTTAAAATCTCTGCAATCCCTGCCTTATCATCCGCTCCAAGCAAAGTAGTTCCATCAGTAACAATCAGATCTTCTCCAACATATCTTTCAATTTCTGGATACAGTTGAGGATCGATATAGAGGTTATCTTTCTTGTTAAGGAGCAACTTCCCTCCCTGATATTTAACAATTGAAGGTCTTACATCTTTTCCGCTCATTTCCGGGCTCGTATCCATATGAGAGATAAATCCAATCACTGGTAGTTTCCTTTCGAGGTTTGAGGGCAGGGTCCCCATCACATAACCAAAATCGTCAATAGTAACTTCAGACAATCCCATAGATTCCATGTCCTCCTTGAGAGTTCTGGCAAGAACTAGCTGACCAGTTGTAGACGGGAAAGTCTTAGATTCAAAGCTTGAAGTGGTTTCAATCGATATATATCTCAGAAATCGCTCAATCAATTTCTCAATCACTATTATCACTCCTTCTTCTTTGATTTGTTCTTCTCTATCATCACTTCAATAAACTCTCTCGGCCTCGCTGCAAGTCGATTAGCTATGACAACTGCCGAATTGAAAACCATTCCAGGTACTGATACGACTTTCTTCGTCTTTACTCTCTTCAATAGCAGAAAAGAAACACCTCTCAAGACCAGAGTAACTAGGAACAAAATCTGAATGCCGAAAAACGTATGTCCACCGAGTGTCCAGGTAAACTTGTTAAGATAAGAAGCAAGAACCCCTCCAACTAGTGAACCAGCAAGAGCAAAAGCCCCATTCGAAAAAGAAAGCAACGCATAGTAAGTTTCCGCATCTACCCCATTTAGTAATTCGAGCATTGTAGTGAAAAGACAAAGATTTATTGCGCTCCACGAAGCGGTACCAATAAAAGTATCTATGTAAAGCAAATAGACCGTTCCCCGGTCCATGAACAACCAGAGAAATGTCTTTAAAAATGCACCGAAGATGCCGAATTCCAATACCGCCTGTCCTCCAATTCTATCAGCTATCCTCCCCCACAATAGATAAAACATCATCGTAAGAGTTGAGCTAAAGATGTTAAGTAAACTGAGAAACGAATAATCCAGTTCCATATTCACTAGCTCATGATAGGCAAAGAAGGGTGAAGCAATCGCAATTGAAAAGCTCCAGAAGGAATAGAAACGGAGATAGGTCATGAATTTCTTATCTCTTGTAACAGCCTTAAAAAGGCCACTCCCATAGCTTATCTCGTGTGGAGGATCGTTGTGAAGACCCAGTAGAACAAGGCTGACCAACGCACTGACTGCCCCCATAGTGGTTATTATCACAAAACCTGTTTTTCCAGATGAATGGTCAAGAATGAAAGAATAAAGAAGCGTTATCAACATATTTGTTATTGTGAATATAACGTTTCTCAGACTGAAGAACCTTGCCGATTTATCTGGCGGAACAACATCCCTGATAATCGATACCCAGAAATTCCCTGCCAAACTTGCTGCAAATGAAAAGAATGCAAGAATTATCAGTAGAAGTGACTGTCTGTTTATTCCTAATGCAAGTGTTACTGGAATAAACGCCGTCGATAGTCTCCCCGCAGACGCACATATCATCATTACTTTCTTTCTGTTTCCAACCAGTCTTAATATAAAAGGAGCAATGAGCTGAATTAATTGTGAAACTGAAGGGAGAACGCCAATCAAAGCAATAACTGGTTCGGACGCCCCAAATTCAAGAGCAAGCCCCGTCCCAAGGAATCCCTGAGTAATTAAGAAGAACCCATTGTAAATGGCACCCTCAAAAACCGATAGAATTCTAGTTTGACTGTTCCTGTCCAATAGATACATCTCCGGCTGAGTAGAGCACTAAATGTCTCTACCACCAATAATTGCAATCTTCAAGGAAAGCTAAGCAAAATATATAACTAAATCATCGGATCACAGTTCGTCCTACACAATATAGATTTTGACTTTACCGAATGTTTACAAAGAAAAACCGATAATTATTATCCAGTATATTGACAAACCCGATATTTTTGGGTAGAATTATAACAGATAGATAAGAAACCCTTGCACCCCAAAGCTCAATCGGTCATTAAAAAAGACAAAACACCTAAGCAACAATATGCTTGTTCACCATTACCCCCATGTTATGGATGACGGACAAGGCATGAGAAACCCCCTGGAATATCCCGATTTTTAAGCCGCCACTTCGGCGGCTTTTTTTTACTCCAAGATCGCAGCAACTCCGATCAGACCGGGACCTGTATGACAAATAAGAGATTGAGATATCTGGCCGGTTATTATATGGCTAAATCCAGCGGCTTTAATCTCTGAAACCGCCATCCTGAAAAACTCCATGGTTTTCTCACTCTTGTCAGAAGTATAAGCCGCAATGTTCAGCACCCTATTGCCGTCGATGAAATGAATCAGTTTCTCGACGGAGCTTTTCACAGCTCTCTTCATACCTCTTTCTTTAGAAACGCTGTGATAAACACCGTCTTCTCCGACAGTAATTACGGGCTTCAGATCAAGAATATCACCGATAGTGGCGGTAACCTTTCCTATTCGCCCTCCTGCTCTTAGATACTTCAGTACGGGTATGCAGAAGAAAACCTTCGCTTTCCTGACAGAACCCAGAATGTCTTTGACGACTCCTTCAAAAGACTCCCCACTTTTGATCAGCTCAATTGCTTTCATTGCCAGAAGACCAGACCCAATTGAAATATTCTTTGAATCCACTACTTCAATTTTCGAATCGCCATGTTTTTCTGAAAAATCGCGAACATAAGACTTAACCTGATCAAGTGTGCCACTCAGGCCACTTGAAATCCCTATGAAGAGGATCTCGTTGTATCCCTTTTCATAAAGGCTTTCGAAAGCTTACCCGATGTCAATCGGTCTTGGAAGTGATGTCTTCGGAAACTTGTTTTCCATGTACTCAAGAAGATCAGAAGTGGAAATATCAATATTGTCTCGATATTCCTTACCATCCAGGACTATCTTCAGTGGCACTTCTCTTACATTGTCATTTGCTTTAACCTCATCAGGAAGATCACATCCTGAATCCACGACAACTCCGATCATTTCAAAACCTCCTATCAAACAAACTCTTTCACAGCTCTTTATAAGACCTTTGGTATCTTTTCTCCGTTCAGCAGGGCTCACTATGAAAACCACAAATGGAACCCGGCAGTATTTTTCTTAGAAGAGAGCTTTCTCAATCCCGTTCGAGGAAGTCTCTGTAATAGTAATAGCTGCGCTTGGGGATACGTTTAAGACCTTTTTCGTAGTCAACATACACTAATCCGAACCTTTTCGAAAAGCCATAAGACCATTCGAAATTATCCAGCAGCGACCAGACATAAAAACCCCTCAGATCTACTCCTGCCTTCAAAGCACTGAGAGCGGAAGAGAAATGCCTCTTCATATAGTCAACCCTTTCAAAATCTTCAACAAAGCCATCAGTCAACTTGTCCTTGCACGCCATGCCATTCTCGGTAATGTATATTGGTTTTTTCCCGTATTCCTTGAATGTCTTGTAAAGAAAAGCTTCAAGCCCCTCGGGGTAGACTTCCCATCCCATTTCTGTCTTAGCAAGTTCACCTTGAATAACCTCACTACCTAGAATACTTGATTCTTTCTTTCTTACAACGTTTCTTGTGTAGTAGTTTACACCCCAAAAATCAAATGGCGTCGATATTAAATCCATGTCACCGTCTTCGATGAGCGGTTGTACTCCTGCATCGTTGAATCTCTTGAAGAGTTCAGAAGGATACTCACCTGTTATGGGTGTCTCAAAGAACCATCCGTTAATGAACTGATCTCGAATTCTTGCAGCCCATCTGTCTTCTTTGCTATCGGTGGCTGGTTCGACGAAAGTGGAGACATTAGCAAGACCAATAGTCCCATCTTTGACGACTTCCCTAAAACGTCTCACAGCCTCTCCATGAGAGAGTAACAGGTTGTGAGCCACGATAAGTGAAGTTTTCAGATCTCTCTTGCCCGGGGCATGTTCACCCCAGAGATAGCTTACATGAGAGGAACAATAAGGTTCGTTCAGCGTGATCCAGTGTTTTACCCTGTCCCCAAATTCGCTGAACACCAAGCTGGAGTAATCGCCGAAATAATGTCTCATATCTCGGCTCTCCCAGCCACCTATTTTCTTATGCAACTCAAGAGGAAGATCCCAGTGATACAGTGTGACCATGGGTTGTATCCCAACTTCCAGAAGTCTATCGATAAGTTTGTTGTAAAAATCCGAACCCTTACGGTTTATCTTTCCTCGACCTTCGGGGAGCACCCTCGACCAGGATATTGAGAATCGATATGAATTAATACCAAGTTGCTTCATTAGCTCAATATCTTCGGAGAACCGGTGATAATGATCGCAAGCAACGTCACCATTGTCTCCGGAATCTACTCTGCCAGGTCTGTGAGAGAAATCAGTCCAAATCGATGGCCCCTTTCCATCCTCGAAATCAGCTCCTTCAATTTGATAGGAAGCCGTTGCTACACCCCAGAGAAAACCCTCAGGAAATACTGCCCTCAAAGCGACCGCCTCCTTGAGATCAACCTCAACTGACAAATCCTACCACAACTCAAAGAATTGAGCAGTGGTTGTTTGCTTTTCAGAAAATTAGTAACAAAGACTTTTCGACCCGATCAAAAGCCTTCCGTATGTATTAATATTGTATTTGAAAAAGGGGCAATCCGCTTCCTTTCACACAAAAGTCGAATGTGAAACTTAGAAATACAATTCGGGAGGCATCACCAGTGAATCTACTATCGAACTTTTCTATTCCTGTAGGGAATCTAGTAATGTTTGCAATAGGAGCAATCCTGATCTACTTAGCAATAAAGAAGGAATATGAGCCAATGTTGCTTCTTCCTATCGGGTTTGGAGCTATTCTTACAAATATTCCTGGGTCATCGGCTATTGGAGAGCATGGTGTGCTCACTATTCTTTACGAGGCCGGGATTGCGAATGAACTTTTCCCAGCCCTAATATTCATCGGAATCGGAGCCATGATAGACTTTGGACCTCTATTACAGAAACCCGTCATGTTCTTTTACGGAGCGGCTGCTCAGCTTGGGATCTTCTTGACCATTATTGTGGCAGCGTTACTGGGATTTGACATAAGGGAAGCGATTTCTATAGGGATAATAGGTACAGCCGATGGTCCAACGTCTATTTATGTCGCAAGTAGACTGGCAATCCACATGTTGGGACCGATTTCAGTCGCCGCCTATTCATATATGGCTCTCGTTCCAGTTGTGCAACCACCAATAATAAAACTGCTGACCACTAAGGAAGAGAGAAGGATCCGAATGGACAACAGGACCGAGAAGGTTCCCAAATACGTGAGGATACTTTTCCCGATCCTAGTGACTCTGTTAGCGGGAATTATTGCACCTGTAAGTGTAGCGCTAATAGGGATGCTGATGTTTGGTAATCTTATAAGAGAGTCCGGCGTACTAAACAAGTTGAGTAATGCCGCTCAAAACGAACTGTCAAACATTATCACTCTCTTTCTTGGGATTGCCATTGGCTCAACTATGACTGCAGAAGCATTTCTTAATTCAAGAACCTTGTTGATTCTCTTGATGGGTCTTATCGCTTTTGTACTGGATACGATGGGTGGAATTGTTTTCGCCAAGATCTTGAACGTTTTCAGAAAGCAGAAGATAAACCCCATGATAGGTGCTGCAGGAATTTCTGCTTTCCCGATGTCTGCCAGAGTTGTTCACCGTATGGGACTGGAAGAAGATCCGAACAACTTTCTCATAATGTATGCAACCGGAGCAAACGTTGCAGGTCAGATAGGTTCTGTACTGGCCGGTAGCATTGTTCTGGCACTCTTTCTTGGATGAAAGGAGTTAAGTGATGAATGAAGCCGTTTCCAAAAGCATAATGATCTTTGTTGAGGGCTATCCGACAATGTTTCTTGCTACTGTCGCCTTCTTCATAATGATAAAACTGCTGATGAAGTCTGCATCAAGAAAAGATTCAGGCTAGTCTGTTTCTGACTACCGGTACTATGAAACTCGTTTCAGAGAGTTTTAAATGTTGCAAAAGGAGCAAGACACGATGATTGATGGAAAAAGTGGAAGTTATCCCGTGCTTTCCGAAATCCTAAGAGAATACAACTCTGCGCTCGACAGGGTTGAAAACTATGTTAATTCAAAGCAAGGTTTCTTCTTCATATTCAGTGCAAAGAGGATAGAGGGAAGCAGAGGCCCATACTATGACTGTCTCGTAGGGGATTCTAAGTGTAGAACTGAAGCAAAGGCATGGATCAGTGAACAGGGCTGTTTGGAACCGGTTGAGGGCTGGATAGGTCTTGCAGACTACCTTATAGATGACAGATTTGGATTGAGCATAAAAATCAGGAAGCTCTTCTCAATAAGTGAAATGGAAAGCTACAGCTCAGGCTCGATAACCCAGCTGCTTCCAATTGTTGAAGACTTAAAAAAGATAAAATCTGAAGTTCTGGAACTTGTAGAGTCGATCAAAGATAAATATCTGAACACTCTTGTAAAGCGGATGGTTTCTGATGATGGGGCTTGCCCTGACTTCTTTGAAGCGCCTGCAGCAAAAGTCTATCATCATGCCAGAATCGGTGGTTTGGCTGAACACAGTCTCTCTGTTGTTAGATATGCACTAGCTTTAAGAGAAGCGTCGAACTCCAGACCAAACATTAACAGAGATCTAATCATTGCAGGGGGTTTTCTGCACGACATTGGAAAGACAAGGACCTACATAACGGAATCTTTCAAGTTTGATTACTCCGATGATGGTTATCTAGAAGAACATAAGCTATTGGCGCCAGGTTGATCGAATTAGAAGTCTCCAAAATTAGCGGCTTTCCGGAGGAAACCAGAAGAAAGCTAATGCACATAGTGTTGAGCCATCACGGGGAACTGCAGTTCGGTTCACCGGTAACACCGAAAACCCGAGAAGCAATACTGATATGGCTTTGTGACAATATTGATTCAAGGCTTGACAATTTTGAAAGCCATGCTTTTTCTGCTTCAAAAGAAAGCAGATGGACAGACTTCTCAAAGATGCTTCAAAGCAGATTATACTTAGGTAAAATCGAAAACGAAGAAGAGATTGGAGACTGATATCCTATCCAGATAAAAAAAGCAAGATGTGTTGATTCTCTTGAGCTTTAGTGATCTTACATAAAAAAGCGTTGATTGTGAAAGGGTGATTTGATGAAAAGGTTTTTATTGGTGGCGCTTCTTCTTTTATCAACTGTCGCCTCAGTTGGCGGCAATCTCAACCTTTACTTCGGGAACCCCCACTCCCATACTTCTTACTCGGATGGCTCAGGTGTTCCGGAAGAGGCTTATTCCTACGCCAAGGAAGTCCCGGACCTCGACTTTCTAGCAATAACCGATCATGCCTATTATTTCGCTCAAGATCTTCCTGATGGCAGGAACAAACTAGCTGCAACAATAGAGGCGGCCATTGAAGCAACATCTGAAGACTTCCTAGCATTTGTGGGGTTCGAATGGACGGCAACAGGAACAGGACACATCAACGTTTACGGCACAAGTGATTGGACCGATAGAGTCAAATCCGATCTCTGGCAGCTCTATGACTGGATAATCGAGCATGATGCCGTCGGTCAATTCAATCATCCAGTGAGAGATTTCGGTGACAACTTCAAGGAATTTCAGTATTCCCCGGAAGCCGATCTCTATATGAATCTTATAGAAGTAGGCAATGGAAGCTGGTGGGAAAACGATACGATTGTCGAAGAGATGTTTAGTGCATATCGGGAAGCACTTCGTAAAGGATGGCATCTTGGTACGACCCTTGGTCAGGATAACCACAAACCTAATTGGGGAGGTGCAAATGACTCCAGAACAGCCGTCTTCGCAACCGATCTGAGCGAAAAATCGATACTGGAAGCATTTAAGAAGAGAAGAACATACGCGACGGAAGACAGGAACATTGAGATTCATTTTTCAACCGAGGAAGCATTCATGGGAGACATAGTACGTGATGCCGATAGAGTTGAACTTAGAATACTTATACGTGATACCGCGGATGATCCTTTGGAAATTGTCGAAATCTACTCAAATGACGGGGTCATTGCAAATTTTCTTGTAGACAGTCACGAGTTCTATATTGAGATGACAACAAATATTGAAGTTGGATTTCAGTACTTTTTCGTATACGCAAGAGGCCATGACGGCGAGGAAGCAGTTTCTTCTCCGATTTGGGTAGAAAGATCTTGCCCGATTCACCTCTATAATTCAGCCGCATTTCCGGAAAGTGTCAAGCCCGGAGAAAGAGTGACTCTTTCATTCCAGATCTCAAACCTTTCCTCTGAAGAAGCTTCTTCTTTGCTTCAGATAGAGAATCTGGGAGGGATTATCCACAAAGAGATTGTGACGCTGGAGGGATTCGAATCGAAGATAGTTCATCTCGAAAAAACCGCAGAAGAACATGATGCAAGGATACTTTTCCTTCTTGATTCAGTTCCGTATTCGAGCACCTGGTTAGAGATAAGAAGTTCTGCCTCTCTCAATGTTCTGGTGGATAGGAGTCACATCAATTACGCAAGTGACGAGCGAGAAAAACTGAAGATGCTACTCGAGGAAATGGGCAACAGGGTTTCCACCGCAGATAGGATCTTCAAAGTTGGTGAACTCGATACTATAGATGTCCTTCTACTTCCACTTCCTGGAGCAGGTGGGAGTTTTGATCGTCTGAAAATACTAATGCCTCAGCAATCGAATATCATAAAGGAATTTGTTATGAACGGTGGGAGACTGATTATAACAGGCACAGGAGATGAAATCAGCAATGAAATTATCTCTTCCTACAACAGGCTCTTGGAAGAGATGGGAATTTATGCAACCTATGAAAAAGCCATTACTAGTGATGCAGTTGAACTCGACGGAATCGTGTTCGATGGACTTTCCGTTCTTCGGGGAGAGTCAGGTAGGCATGTTTACGGCAAGGGCGAGATTCTTCTCTTTCCCGGTGATCCATTCACAGACGATGTGATCGAAAACAACAAAGAGCTTCTTGACCAGTCATTTAGATGATCGAGACCTTTTTGATTAGACCAGCCTGAACAGAATTGTCTATATAATCAATCGGACACGTTTGATAACTGCCTTGATCTTTGGATTACTTTAGACATAAATTCATCGACAAGAGAAGAATTATTTAGTCATCGTGTGAATAAGGTTATCAAATTTAAGAACCACTTTAGGAAATCTCAGAGTTTGATATTTGAATTTCTCCCCCATTATGCTATAATTCCTTAGCAACAGGTACATTTACTACGAAGGAGGCACAGTTTGATGACCATGAGAGCTTACGTTCCGGCAACCGTTTCCCTTAATCGGGTATCCGGCGATGCCGTACTGTGCCACCCCTTCTTCCGTCGTGTGAGGTATAAGATCGTATAACGACAATTGGATTATGAAGGACCGTGGCTTGCAACAGCCGCGGTCCTTTTTTTTGACACTAAGGAGGTGCAGAAATGTTTGAGAAAAGCCTTTTGAAGGAAACCGAGAAACGAAAGCAGATTAGCAGCAGAAACAGAAAGAACCAAAACGGAGAATCCGGCAAATATCGATAGTGTTCTTTGGATACTTAGACGGGCCATTCTCTCCGAATATCAAGGGGGTAAATATGTTCATCGTTATTGGATCGCCAAGAAAGAAGAGGGAAATCGAAGCGACGGCCCTCCCGCCTTTTATCGAAAAACCGAAAAGCTTAGTAACACTGGCCAAGACAAGGTAGAAAACAGGAGGAGATATCAATGAAAAATAAGATCAGAGGCTCAAAGAGTGTTTTTATAGATGGCTTGGTTGATAAGCAGAAGATAGAAATCGAGAGCAGGTTCAGCAGACCTCATTACCTTTAGGGAGGTGAGAACATGGCAGACGCTTTGCTTGCCAACAATATAGTGAAAGCATTTAAGAAGAGTAGAAAGGAAATCAAAGCACTAAAAGGGATAAGTTTGAGAATAAAGGAAGGAGAGATTTTCGGTCTTCTAGGTCCAAACGGTTCGGGAAAATCAACCTTTATCAGAATTGCCTCAACACTCTTGATTCCAGATAGAGGAAGCATATCCATTTTCGGGTACGATTCCGTTAGTAATTCTGCATCGGTTCAAAGAATGATAAACAGAGTTTCGGTCGAGGCGAGTTTCTTCAGGAAGCTTTCCGCAGTGGAGAATCTCTGTTTTTCAGCAGGACTATATGGAATTCCACGGCGAGAGGCTCTCAAAAAGATAAACGGTCTCGCCGAGAGATTCGGACTGGATCTCAAGAGATTGAAAGATCCGCTAGAAGACTTTTCCAGAGGTATGCAACAGAAGGTAGCCATTGTTAGGGCCTTTATGACTGAACCCAAAATGCTTCTTTTGGACGAGCCGACCACGGGACTTGATCCAAGGGCAAAGAGGGATGTTCAGAGTCTAATTAGCGATGTGAAGAACACCATGAATACAACCATGCTCTTGACAACTCATGACATGGATGAAGCGGAGAAACTCTGTGATTACGTTGCGATAATTCATTTAGGAAGAATCGTTGCTTCTGGACGACCCTCAGAACTGAAGAAGCAGTTGCTCGGTAAAGTTGACAATCCAAGCTTCGAAGATGTCTTTCTCGAGTTTACCGGAATGAGTATCGAAGAGGCCGAATATCAGGAGGTTGAGTCAGCATGAGTTCGCAGGCGTTAGCCCGGGAACTTCGAGCCTCCTGGGCCTTTATTGAACGGAATTTCAATTTCACGAAGAGATACTGGAAGTGGGAACTGGTCTTCTTTGTTTACACCTTGGCAAACTCTGTGACAATGGGTTTCATCGGAAAGGGAATTGAAGCCTTTTCAGGGACGAAGCTTGATACAAGCTACCTGATCCTTTACATGTTGCTTGGATCGATACTGTGGGGCTACCTTTCAATTCTCTTCGAGATAGTAGCCGAGACCGTTGCCTGGGAGAGATGGGAAGAGACTATCGAATACACCTTCATGGCACCTGTTAGAAGAGCTACTCATCTATTGAGTACGTGTGGATATGCCATTCTATATGGAATACTTAGAAGTGGTCTTATTCTAGTAGTCGTCTCGGTCTTCTTCGATCTAGATCTTGGAAGAGCCAATTTCCTGTCGGCGGCCGGAATACTGGCGGTTTCAAGTTTTTCATTCGTTGGACTGGGAATTGTAGCTGCGGTGTTGCCCCTGATCTCACCAGAAAAAGGCGTTCAGGTAGTTCATATCTTTCAGGCCCTGCTTCTGATGTTCTCAGGTGTGTACTACGAAATCGATGTGCTTCCGATGTGGATGCAACAAGTAGGCAAGCTATCTCCCGCTACTTATGCTTTAAGAGGTATGCGAGCATCTATACTTGAAGGCAGAACCATGCCGGAGATGTGGAATGATGTTTGGCCTCTGATTCTTCTTGGGGCACTCCTACTTCCATTCGGCCTCGTGTTTTTCAAGAGAATGGAGGTTTGGGCGAAAAAAAGAGGGGTGCTGAAAAGAAGTGGCTAGAGGATTTGGAAACAATTTTTTCGGAATCTTATGTTAGAGGGCATCCAGGAAACTAGGGATGCCCTTTTTTCACAGACATGTAAGAGATAAACTGCTAAAGAGGAACTGCAAGAATCCCCTTAGCAACAATATCCAGTCCTCTAATGATTGAACAGCACAGGTTCTCATTTACTTTTTTCCTTCAGCTTAAGCTCCCCAACAACTTCTAGGCCGGAATTTGTCCCGGTGCCTTCAAACAAGACCGCATCGTTTCGGAGGAGTCTCACCGTTATTTCAGACGTAAGCGATTCATCAATTTTCCCACTCATACTACCTTCTACAGGCGAGATTAAACGCGCTCCAGAAGTCTTTTTTGCACTGACATTCAAGGAAAACCCTGCCTGTCTGAGTTGGAGGAATACTTCGTTGTCCAAAACCTCTACTCTATCGATCTTTGCTCCCCTGTAGGTAGTGAATTTATAGAGCTTTTCTTTAAACAGAAATGCGCAGAGGCAACCGGTAAAACTCCTTCCCAACCATGGAATCGTTGCAATCGAAAGCATAAATGAGGTTCTCTCGAGATCAAAGCTGTTGCTCTGCATCCAGACCCACGCCTCTGGAAATGATCTTCCCCAATCCTTTTCTATATATCCTCTGCCTCCGGAAAGATCTATCAGTTCATCATCGATTCTTACTTCTCCCTCAAGTTTGTGGTCCATGCTGACGACCCCGTGGTAACATTCCATGAATGGTACAAAGGAAAAAGGCCCCATGATCCCAGGGGAATAGAACTTTCTAGGCCAAAGGTACGGCTCCAAGATCCTTATGTTCCCAGCAATTCTGTGATTCTCATTGCACATTTCCAGAATCACCGCTCCGGCCGAAAAATGATTTTTCGAGATCTCAACAGAGAAGTGTTTCTTATCAGAATGGAACTCTTTCAAGGGATAGTTGAAGTTGCCGGATTCATTCTTCCCACCCGAGAGGAATTGAACAAAAGCGTGAGCATCTTCTCTCGACGAATTCAAGGACACTCCCGGTATGACTGCAAATGACTTTTCCTTCTTCCTGTCAACAAACTTGAAGTACCAGCCTTCAAAAAAACCTTTTCTCGAAGAAGTTCCATGATAAAGAGATGAATTGAACAACGCGTATAGATTCACATCGCACCTCCTAATATATTCTACTTTTCACTCACGAGAGACTTCTAGGCAATCTCGTATTCTGGTTTTTCTTGACATTTGAATGTTAATATTGATTATTGATATGATCTAAACTGTGCAACCTGTAGTTGTCGCGAACCATGAGTTTCGTTCCTTTCTAGCAACGCTGCCCGTTTGATCTTCGTGACATCTAATTCTAATAACTCCTTTCCAATCAAAATGCAGAGGAGGCAAGAAATGGGAAGTACAGTACACGCAAAGGTAGATTTGAAAGATGGCTTCTCCGGTTCTGAAATTACCGATTCCGGTTACAAGGTAAGAATTGGAAAAGAAGAATCTGCTCCCTATGATCTACTTCTAATGAGTCTGGCATAATGCCTTTACGCCACATTTCTCGATATTCTGAAAAAGAAGAGAATTGAGATTGTCTCGACTGAAATCGAATTATCCGGAGAAAAGAGGGACGAGAATCCAGCTACTTTGAAGCTTTGTCAAATAAAGGTCAGAGTCTGTGAAGTGGATACATCTTACAGAAGTTCATTGGAGAAGTCTTTCGAACAAAAAATGAGTAATGTTCAGTATACAAAACAAAATCCCGCGTAGCTGACATTTTTTGGGAAATTGATTTCGCGTGACATGAAAGAATATCTTTTGAAAGGTGGGATCCTATGAAGAGGATTGGCGAAATACTCCTCTCCCAAGAAAGTGGTTCGGAGATTATGATGGGGAACTAGCTTCTTGTTGAACGGGCTGTCGAAGAAGAAGGCTTCAAGGTGATTATCGTGAAGCATTCGTGTATGCTGGAGTTCACTAGAGAACTGAAAAGGAGCCATAAACCATTGCCAAATCCTGTTAAAACTGGAATGATATGTAACAGAAAGTATGTATTGCTGACTTTGCCTGTCCGAGTTATCAAGCTGCCTAAGACGGTTCAATTTGGTTTCAACACGATCTCTGTATCGGAGATAGATCCTGAGTTCAAACCTGCCCCTCAGAGTCAAATGAATCCGATGATCAGTGAAGGGGTGAAAGCATGAGGAGGTTTGACGTTTGTATAATTAAAGTTGGTGGACAGTGCATAGGACTGCTCAACGAAATTCTTCTTGGGACCGTCGACCACTCCGGTCAGTGGGCTATCGGAACCGATACCCATGGACTGGCTCAGAGAGGGGGTACGGTTTTATCTCAGCTAAGAATTGGTAATAATGTTCATTCGGTATTGATCAAGAAGCACCCTGCTCAAATGGTGATAACCTTTGAGCGTCATGAAGCATTGAGAGGGATGGTGAACTAACTTAGAGACGGGGGAATACTGGTTATACTATGACACGGTTTGGCAACCATTGGATGTCCTTTTGAGAAGGACAAAAGAAGTAAATAAGGATGACATCGAACGGGAGGCAAGGAATCGAAATTCAAAGGTGATTTCAGTATTGAGAGAAGATTTGAGGATCCCCAGATGCAGAATGTAGTTCTTGTGGGAACTATTGCTCACAAAAATGTGATTCCAGGAATTTCGGTTGAGCATTACGAAAAGGCTCTCTCCGGTCTTCTGGGAGGAGAATTGCTCAAGGAGAAACTTGAGCTTTTCAGAAGCGTTGTTAAACAGGAGTGATTCTTTATGGGCTTCGAAGTAGCTGTAATTGGCGCCATCGGGATTGATACAAACGTCTATTTATCGGGCAGCGAGATAGACTTTTCGGTAGAGGCGACATTTACTGAAGTTGTGGATTGCATCGGCCAGGCAGGTGGATATGTCTGTCAGTCTCTGAAAAGGCTTGGCCACGAGGTCTGTTTTATCGGATACGTTGGATCGGACTATTTTGGAGACCACATCCGGGAAACTCTATCAGCACAGGGCATCGACATCGCTTTCCTTGGAGTCGATCCACTGGGAACTAAGAGAAGCGTAAACATTATGTACAAGAACGGTGAGCGAAAGAACTTCTATGACGGTAGAGGAGCAATGGCCTTGAAGCCGGATGCTGAAGCCATAAAGAAATACCTATTTGGAACCAAACTTGCCCACGTCAATATTGTGAACTGGTCCAGATTTCTTCTAAAACCTTTAAGAGAAGCAGGGCTTGTAATTTCTGTAGATATCCAGGATGTAACGGATCCCGATGACCTGTACAGAGAAGACTATGTTAGAGAGGCTGACGTTCTCTTCTTTTCATCAACAAACTTTCGAGATCCCACCCCCATAATATCAAAATACCTGAGGGTTCGAAACGATAGAATTGTGATCTGTGGAATGGGAAAGAGAGGATGTGCATTAGGCACGGAGCACGGAATCAACTTCTTCGGCCCGGTTGAGCTTGATGAACCTGTAGTCGACACAAACGGAGCAGGTGATAGTCTTGCTGCGGGGTTTCTTTCGAGTTACTTCCTTGAAGGATATACTTTAGAGGAATCAATACTGAGAGGCCAGATAGCTGCCAGGTACTGTTGTTCAAAGAAAGGGGTCTCTTCCGATCTAATAACCAAGGAACAGCTGGATAAAACTTTTGCAGGAAAGAAGTAGAACTCTAAGAGATCTCTATCAAAAATTCATCATTTACTCTGAACTACAAAAAAAGGAAGGCCGGCTAAGCCGGCCTTCGTTTCGTCATTCAGGTCTAACATCGGGGAAGATTATTATATCTTCACTGGGCAGACTCTCAAACAGCACCTCGTTTGTCGTGTAATCCATAACAATTACCCTGTGCATTCCCTGAACATCCTTCTCTGTGAAATAAACGAAATCTCCCTCTATCTTCACAGAAGGCACCGGCGCATCCATAAACATAGCGTTATAAGCTATCACGCTGTCATCCCCGGTGCTCAAGTCATATACATGAAGAGAATCGTAAGAGAAATCCGAATATTCGTCGGGGTATTCGAGATAGATTATCTTGTCATTATTGCCGTATGCAGCCCAGTAGACTGGAGCATCTGTATCGAGAACGGATTCCGTTGTAAGATTGACAATTTTCCCATCGTAGTCTACCGCGTAAGTTTCATCCAAAGACAAGAAGACCAGATCATAGAAACTCTCGATTGACTCGATGACTTGCCCCGATTCGACATCGATTACTGAGAAGTAGTCTCCGCCCGTTGACACAACAACTTTAGATCCATCTGGCGACCACGCGACAGGCGCCATGCTGTACTCTTCAGACAATGTCCATAGAATATCCATGCTGCTATCTACCATTGAGATTGACTCTCCCCAAGTATCCATGATCAATAATCGGTCTCTCTTGGGGGAAAGAGAATAAACATCATATCCGTCAAATCTGGCTTCTCTCTCTCCCTCAACTATTACTCCATCCATCTTTTCAGATATGTAGACATAAGTTCTCGCATCTAGAAACTGTCCGTAAATAGCACTTGAAACTGTTCCCAGAAGTGATGCGTAGGCATCGTAGAATCCAATGTTGATCTTCTCGAAATCGAAGTTCACCGTGTTGTACGATACGGCAGTCTCCTCATCTGAGAGAATCTCTGCCAGTTTCTTAGGTTCTGGAACTCTTGAAATCCATGAAAAGATCCAGGACAACTCCTCGTAGTTGAGAACATACTCCTGAATATTCGAAGTTAGCGATGCCTCGTCGTTGGCCAGGACAATCGCGGTGAACAAATCGGTTACATATTCAGGGATATATATATACTCGATCAAGGACAGCGCCTCGTAAATTTCAGTACCGTCGTCTCTCGACTTGCCCTGCAGGAACCATTCAACAGCTTCGTCATAGTAGCCTGTCTCCAGATCAAGAATTCCATTCAGATAGTAGTACATCGGTGAAGAGCTAAGAAATTCTGAATTCTCACTTAGCAGACTTCTAGCGGTTGAAAAGTCGTAATCGTCTATCAACCCCACTATATAAGGAATCAAATAGTCAGTCTCTCCAAAATCCTCTACAAGGATTCTCGATACAAGCAGATGAAGATCAACTGGATAAAGGTCAACAGACTCCTCATGGAGAAACTCGTAAATCTCGATCTGATCCTCGCTGAGTCTGTTTACAGACTGTCGAATAGCCTCCTCCGACATGGCCCAGCCGCTATTCAGGGACTTAAGATAGAGTAGCAGAGAGATCTTGTCTGGCCGAAGATCAAAAAGGATCTCGGATATTTCTTCGGCGTAATCTGAATAAGCATTTTCAAGCAACTTCTCAATTCCTTCTTCAATCAACGGATACATTGCTTCGGGAATCTCATCAACATTCATTATTACTTCTTTCAGTGTTGTTCCATAACTCTCAAGTTCGTAATTCTCATAGTAGATTTCCAGCAATGCTTTGAGACTTTCAACATCCAGAGGATTTTCGGCTATCTTGGCCTTGAGTTCTTCTACCTGACCCAGCAAAACGAACGGTATCATCAACAGAACTATAACAAAGACGATTTTTCTCATCCAAACACCTCCTCACCAATTCTAACTCTGTGAGCTTCGCCGAAGCTACCCTTGCGAACTGTCCCTTCTTTCAAAGAAGCACTCTCTTCAAAGCAAAGCTAGCTCGCTTTTAACAAATCGGACGAGTTCAAGCAGGTAATGCTCCGAAAAATCGAATTTTATACCTGCGCTTTCAAACAATTCGTCTAGCGGCCTGGAATAACCCATTGAAAGGAACTTCTTGTAATCCTCAATGGCCTTAGAGCCATTTTTCCTATAGTTTCTGTAAACAGCGAGAGCCCCAAGTTGAGCAATTCCGTATTCTATATAGTAGAAGGGATTCGTAAAAATATGTGGCTGAAGAAGCCAGCGAATCTTCTTCTCTTCTTCGAGTCCTGTCCAGTCGACTCCAGTGTTAAATCGATCGAAAACCAAAGAGAATTTCTCATCTCTTTCCGAGGAAGAATGATCGGGGTTTGTATAGATCCATTGCTGGAAAGAATCCACAATCATACACCATGGCAGAAAACTCAAAGTTCCGGTCAGTTCCTCTCTTCTTGCAATCCTTACCTCCTCTTCTGAGTAGTATTCATCCCAGTAATCCATCGTCAAAAGTTCCATAGACATGGAAGCCAGTTCGGCAGCTTCGTGGGTTGCGTGTCTATAAGCTATCAGTTTCTCATCTGTCGTTGCAAAAGAGTGCATCGCATGTCCTGATTCATGAAGTATGGTTTTGACATTTGCGGGAGTTCCCGTGGCGTTCATAAAGATGAAAGGAGCGCCGGTTTCATCTAAGGGGTAGTTGTAGCCACCTGGAGCCTTTCCCTTTCTGTTTTCGAGATCAAGCAGACCGTTTTTCTTCATCTTTAAGAGATTAGCGCCGAACTCCGGGTCAACCTTCTGAAGTACTCTGATAGCCTTCTGTATGAATTCCTCCATTGTTTCAAATGGCTTTAGAACTCTTCCCGAAGGCTCAACACTAATATCCCAGGGTCTTAGTCTATCCAACCCGAGTTCTTTCCGTCTCTTCTCATTAAGCTCCGAAACAAAAGGAACTACAACTTTTTCTACAGATTCATGAAATCTGTGTATATCCTCGACTGAATAGACAAATCTGTTCTTCTTCTGATGCATATAGTCTCTATAACTAGTGAATCCAGAATTTGCCGCCTGAGGAACCCTTACAGAAAGAAGTCTATCAAATAGGTTCTCAAGGCTTTCATGTACTTCATCAAGTTTGCTCATTGAAAGCCTCCAGGCTTCTTCGCGAGTTAAGCGGTCCGGTTCCAGCTGGAACCTCGATAGCTGCGAAAGAGTGTATTCTTTTCCTCGAAACTCTGCAGTTATTGAACCGATGGTCGCCGCATATTCAGACGCCATTTTCTTCTCCTGAACCTCCAGAGAGAGATTATCCTCATTGAAAAGCTCAACCGCGTTAGAAACTATCGCATCGAAGTTCTCATATCGGAAAGGATCTAACTCCCTTCTGTGAATGCTATCGTAGTATTTTTTCATAAGCCTTATTCTATAAGGCTCTGCCTTCGAATAAACATCTTCGAAGAATTTGGAATAATCAAGTCTCTTCTTCTCGTTATCAGCAAATCTTGTCATGTCGATGTACTTCCACGCAAGCTTCTCTTGAAGAATCATGAATAGCTCACTCCAGTGAAGCAGGAAGTTCTCTAGCGAATCTCTATCAACAATTTCGTATTCCTCAAGCCTCTTGAGCTCGCTTTCCAGATTCTCCCAGAGCGATAAATCAATATCACTTCCAACATATCTTCTTTGGAGCCTTTTTAAAGATATTTCCTCCATTTACTAAACCTCCTGTCTCAAATATGTGTAGCCATTGTTAACTTGATTATACACGCCTCCCACTTTGAGAATCTGGTTTCTGAAGAGCTATGTTTGAGCAGATCCCGGATCCGTGAACGGAAATAGACTCTTAAATGATAGACTAATAAGAGAAGGAGGCGTTGAATTGTCTCGAATTGCCGTCGTTGGTGAGCTCCTTATTGATCTGATATCTACCAATACTGTGAAAGATCTAGGCAAAGCGACTTCTTTTCGAAGGTTCTTTGCGGGTTCGCCGGGAAACCTTGCATCGAATCTTAACGACCTGGGTATCGAAAGTATTCTTCTATCAAGAGTTGGAAATGATCCTTTCGGAAGGGCTTACCTTGAGCATCTTCGTTTAAAAGGGATAGATACTTCCTTTGTCCAGCAAGACCAGGAAGCCCATACCTCTATGGTCTTCGTTTCGAAATCTCAGTCATCACCACAGTTCTCGGCCTTCAGAGGTGCAGATTGCTTACTTGAGGAACCGTATGATATTGATAGCTTCATGAAGGACACAGACTTTATTCACTTCACTGCATGGCCGCTATCGTGCGAGAGGTCTCGAGAGGTTTGCTGCAAACTTGTAGATTATGCACTTCGAACGGGAGTAAGGATCTCATTCGATCCCAACTACAGACAAATTCTGTGGACTCACAATCAGGATGGTTCGGAATTCATAAAAGGGTTCCTCGAGAATGTCTTTCTTGTCAAACCTTCTGAAGATGATGCTAACGAGATTTTCGGCCCTGGAAAACCTCTTGATTACATTCGCAAATTCCATGAATCTGGAGCGAAAAACGTCATTCTAACTCTGGGGCAAAAAGGATCAATGATATCCGACGGAAACAGGGTAGTGACCTTGCCATCTTGTGCGAGAAGAGTAGTAGATACAACAGGAGCTGGAGATGCATTTTGGTCAGGAGTTTTATTCGGATTGCTCGGTGGAAAAAACATATTTGAATCGGCGGTGTACGGTAACTACTGCGCGGGCTTCCGCATTGAACACGAAGGAAAGGAAGTGATCTTACCTTCTATAGATGCTCTGAAGGCGATTTTCGAGGCAGGTGATAATTTGTGAGAGTTGCGTTTATAAACCCGCAGGGAAACTTCGATAGAGAAGACAGTTACTGGACGACTCATCCGGATTTTGGGGGCCAGTTGGTCTATGTCAAAGAGGTCGCTTCGGCTATGTCGGAAATGGGAATCAGGTGTGACATAATCACCAGAAGAATAATCGATGAGAGATGGCCCGAATTCGCCGATGAATTCGACTACTATCCAGGAAAAGAGAATCTCAGAATCGTTCGGATTCCCTTCGGCCCCGACGAATTTCTAAGAAAAGAGGGCTTATGGCCCTACCTAGGTGAGTTCTCAAGAAGAATAATAGAGTTCTATCGAGCAGAGCGCACGATGCCGAATTTTCTTACAACACATTACGGAGATGGAGGTCTTACAGGCGCTATGTTATTCAAAGAAACGGGGATTCCTTACTCGTTCACCGCTCACTCCTTAGGCGCTCAGAAACTAGATAAGCTACTTCAGACGGGAGAAAACCGCATGAAAATCGAAGAGGAGTTCAACTTCTCCTATCGAATTGCGGCAGAGCGTATCTCCATGAAGTACTCTGCAGTGAATTTTGTTTCAACTTCGATCGAAAGATTTCAGCAGTATAGCCATCCCCTTTACCGTGAGTTTTCTGACGTCGGGAACGATTCAAAATACTCAATCGTACCTCCCGGTGTCAATACGGATATATTCACTGCAAATCCATCGGAATTGGACGAAGCAATAGAAGATAGATACAAAGAGGCTGTTGAAAGATTTTCAAATGCATCGAGGTTTCGACTCCCGATGATCGTTGTCTCAAGCAGATTCGAAGGAAAGAAGAACCACATTGGAATAGTCAGAGCCTTTGCAAATGATCGTGAACTCCATGAGTCAAGCAATCTTGTGATCGTCACGAGAGGGATTAAAAATCCATACGAAGAATTCGACTCCCTTGAGGAACCTGATCGTTCAGTTCTGAAGGAAATCATCGACCATATCCGCAGAAATGGAATTGAATACGGAGTGATTTTCCTTAACATTGAGAATCAGCACGAACTATCCGCCCTATATAGAATCTCTACGAAGAGGAAATCGATTTTCGCTTTGACATCTCTGTATGAACCGTTTGGCCTTGCACCGATTGAAGCTATGGCCTGCGGGCTGCCAGTAGTAGCAACCTCAAATGGTGGACCGGCAGAGAGTTTAAGAGAAGACAACATTGAATATGGAGTGCTAGTAGATCCTCTTGAAACAAATGATATTGTTCGCGGATTGAAAAAGGCTCTCTTCAGCAGTCCCTCTTTTTGGGAAGAATTAAGTTCAAGAGGAGTTGATCGGGTAACCGAAAAATATACATGGCGATCAAGTGCTGAAAACTATCTCAACGTGATCAAAGAGAAAATCAAGGGGGAATATCCCGAGCCGGAGATTCCAGAATGTCTTTACTCGGGTGATGGTCTTCCGTTTATTGAGTAGTCCAGAAATTCTTTCAGCTCAACCAATGATAATCTTGAATGTGAACATAGATGACATTTCTAAGAGATGGAGGAAAGCTGTGAAATACGACTTTGACAGAGTTATCGAGAGAAGAGGAACAAATTGCATTAAGTGGGATCACGCAGATCTCTTTTTTGGAAGGAATGATCTGCTTCCGATGTGGGTAGCCGATATGGATTTTGAGTCGCCCCCTGAAGTTGTCGAGGCAATAGTCTCAAGAGCAAAGCATGGAATCTACGGATATACCGCAAGATCAAAAGCTTACTACGAGTCTATCGTGAATTGGCTTTATAGAAGACATGGCTGGAAGATAAAGGAAGAGTGGATCGCACACGCTCCTGGAGTTGTCGCGGCAGTTCACATTGCCATTATGGCGCTTTCTCATCCTGGAGACAGGGTGGTTGTGCAGACACCGGTGTATTATCCTTTCTTCAAAGCAATCAATGAAACGGGTCGACAAATGATTCTGAACCCTTTGAAGGAATCAGACGGAAGGTACTCAATGGATTTCGAAGACCTTGAAAGAAAAGTTGATTCAAGAACGAAGATTATCATTCTCTGCAGTCCCCACAATCCAGTCGGAAGGGTTTGGAGAAGAGATGAGCTCTCAAGGCTGGGAGAGATCTGTTTGAACAGAAACATCAAGATAATCTCTGACGAGATCCATTCGGATCTGGTTTTTGGCAATAACAAGCATATACCTACAGCAATGATTTCTGACGAGGTTTCTTCCATAACACTGACATGCGTTGCGCCAAGTAAGACTTTCAATCTCGCGGGCCTCTCTTCAGCAGCGGTAATTTCGTCATCCAGTGAACTTCTAGGAGAATACTCGAGTATGATGAGCACAGTTGGAGCCGGTATGTCTAACGTTTTTGGCACAGTCGCTCTTGAAACGGCTTATAACAATGGGGAACGTTGGCTCGAACAACTACTCGAATACATTAATGGGAACTTCGTGTATATGAGAGATTTCTTGAAAACCAATTTCCCGGAGCTGAGAGTTGCTGATCTCGAGGGAACCTATCTTGCATGGATCGATTTTAGAAATACAGGTATGAGTGTTGAAGAGCTCAGGAGCTTTCTGTACGAAAAGGCAAAGGTTGGCTTTGAAGACGGCTCGATATTCGGTGAAGAAGGCGAAGGGTTCATGAGGGTGAATCTTGCCTGCCCAAGGGCCATAGTTGAAGAGGCAATGAAGAGATTAATTACAGCCAGGAAATCCGAGTGATTTTCAAGTTTGCTAAGAATGTTGTAACTTACTCTGATCGGAAGAAAAGAAGTACATATAGACTTAAACAATAGTCACGCTGGGTTAATTGACAATTCCACATTTTTGACTAAAATGAATTGAAGAATCAACTCCTTCTCGACTCGATCAAACAGAGACATGCTAGACCCCACCCCTGTTCGGAAATTCCCAAATAGAAAACAGGCTCTTCACGAGAGGGCCTGTTTTGTTTCTGACCATTTCTGACCATTAAGGTGTCTTTCTCACTTCTTTCTCAATTTGAAAGAAGTGTATCTCTTTCTATCAGTGAATAACAACTCAAGTCCGACAAGATCGGAAATTACTTGCATTGTTCTGACAGTATAAAAGGATATATGACTCATATCTCTCATGTAGTACCAGTCAAGAAACTGCTGATGATCTTGTGGATGAAAAAGAGTCATGACTGAAAGCAATCCATCATCCTCAAGATAGCCCGAAAGCATTCTAAAATACTTTACGGGTTCCGCAAGGTGTTCGAAAACCTCAGTTGAGGTGATTAGATTGTATTTTTTCCCCTTAAAGACCTCATTTGGCGAGAAGTAAAGATCATAGATGTCCATTTTGAAGCCGTAATCCCTTTCAAGTATAGTTGCAAGCACAGGCGATGGACCACTTCCAAAATCAAATCCTCTTCTTCCTTTTGAGAGGAAAGGCACAACTGCAGAATCGATGAAATCTTTGAAAAACGCAACGTATCGCGGGTCCTCGATGCTATTATTGTGCCTATTATAGATCTTCAGCTCTTCTTCTTCTGAAATCCAATCGGCCGGATCCTTCGAGATGAACTCACAGTTTCCGCAGTGGTGATATTTCACCTTTAATGTGCGATTATAGATCTCTCGCGTTTCAGAACCACAAATTATGCATTCATTTAGCACGTTTAACCATTCCGCAAGTGCCCCCTGTCTTTCCTTGATTATACATTTGATGTCCATGCTTTTGCAGACTCTACCTACTGCCCTTAATCAATCTCAGTTCTCCATGTTCCAATTAGAAATTATAAAGTCTGGATCATAACTATTCCAACAATCCTCGAATCTTTGGATTCTTAACCATCTAATCAGTTGACAAATCCCCATTCAAAATTCTACATGATCTATTACATTGAACTTTTTTCTTGTTCTGGAAGAAATACTTATTAGCTTTCCAATAATAATTATATTTATCTAAGATTGTTTTAGTTTCTCTCTTGACTTTTTATTATTTTATGTGATATATTATGAATGTCGAAGCAGAGATTAACAAAAAGGAGGTGTGAGAATGAGAAAAGTGAAAGATCCAGCGTCCATAGAAAGAGCAATCAGAAAGTTCAAAGAGAAACTCGCAGGAGAGTCCTTCCCACATTACCTATGAAGGAGGTGAGGAAGATGAGAGGAAGAGAAAGAAAGGTTCATTACAGAGAAAGGGAGACTTACTCAAACATCATTGAAGATTCAATCAGATCAAGAGTAATGAACATCAGATAAGAGAGGAGTGGTTTGAATGAGATTCAGGGAGAAGAAAGACTTCAAGGCGATAGACAGATTGATCGAGAGTGAAAGAGAGACTGTTTACAGTAACTTACTTATCAATCCGAGATTTTGATTGGAGAAGAGGAGGAAAGAAGATGAAGAAGAGAAACATGAAGGAAGTAGACAGGATAGTTTTACAGGTAAGAGAGAGTGCTT
>NZ_JFHM01000029.1:0-22487 GCF_003664935.1 Mesotoga sp. H07pep.5.4 | reverse complement strand
CGGGATCTGGTGCGCCCGGCATGATACACAACTATAGGGTGAAAGACCCGAATGCGGGGAGTCAAAGAAGCATTAGCCAGAGGCAAGGGTGTCACTGGTAACGGTGAATCTGAAGGAAGCCCGAGGCAAAGTCCGGAACTGAACGAAAGTGAACCAGGGATGGCCGTTACAGTAGGGTAACCCTGCCAGATAAGGGAAAGCCCTGACTCCAGCTGTAAAGGTTTGGATGGCAGGATTCGGATGAAAGTGGTGTATCTTACCCGGGGAAGTCCTCATGAGTCCGAAAGGGGTAACCGTTAGCAAGGAGGTGATCCAAGTTAACGGAAAGCTCAGGAGGATGGCAGATGAACCCGTAGTAGTGAAGAACCTCTCCGAAAGGGGAAGGGACCTTGGCTAAAAGCCAGGGGGGTGATGGGGAAGTCGAAAGGCTCCATCACTTGCGAAGGGGGGAAGGATCGAAGAAATGTGATCGGAAGACAGAGAAGAGATTCAGCTTAGACAGTTAAAGACAAGGTACACATTCCCGAAAGGGTAGAGAAGCCAGTAATAAACTGTCGAAACAAAATCTGAAACTACAACTGTTGGAAGAGAGCATACAGGAGAAAGAGATGAAGTATTACAGTCTAATCGACAAAGTCTATTCGGAGAAGAACCTTTTAAAAGCCTATGGCAGGGTAGAATCCAACAGAGGAGCCCCTGGTATAGACGGAGTAACCGTAGAGATGTTCGCAGAGAAACTTCCCGAAGAAATCGAGAGACTATCCGGAGAAATCAAGAGAGGCGAATACAAACCCATGTCACTCAGGAGGGTAGAGATCCCGAAAGCCGACGGTAAAACGAGGCAATTGAGAATACCTGCAGTGAGAGACAGGGTTGTACAGCAATCTCTCAAGGAGGTACTCGAACCGATATTCGAGGAAGGATTCCATCCCTCCAGTTACGGTTACAGAAAGGGAAGAAATGCCTGGCAGGCAGTGGAGAAGGCGAAAGCCTTTGCATCCAAATACGGACTGTGTAATGTAGTGGAACTTGACCTCAGTGAATGTTTCGACACTCTGGATCATGAGAAGATAATAGACTCCGTAGCCGAGAGAGTGAGTGATGGAAAGATACTCAAACTCATACGGACAATACTGAAGAGCGGAGTAATGGAAGATGGAGTCTGGAAGGCAACAGAGACTGGCAGTCCACAGGGAGGAGTAATAAGCCCACTGCTGGCTAACATCTATCTGAACGAATTCGATCAGAAGATGAAAGCCAGAGGAATAAGGATAGTCAGATACGCAGACGACATACTGATCTTCTCGAAAACCCAGGAAGAAGCCCGAGAGTTTCTGGCAATCGCAATAAACATACTGGAGATTGACATGAAGCTCAAGGTCAACAGAAACAAGACGAGAATCACAACACTTGAAGATGGATTTCACTTTCTTGGCTTCGAAATAAAAGGCGAGAGAGTGGGGATAGAGAAATCCAGATTGAAGAGATTCAAGGAAAAGGTCAGGGGACTTACAAGAAGGAATCAGAGCAGACCGGTAAAGGAGATAGTGAAGCAGCTCAATCCACTGTTGAGGGGATTTGCCAGCTATTTCAGGATAGTGGATTTCCAATCCATCTTGAGGGGACTTCTGAGCTGGATAAGGAGAAGGCTAAGAGCCATCATACTACACCAGTGGAAGACAACTAAGAAACTGAACAGAGTTCTCAGAAGGACCGGATGGAAAGAGAAAGTCAATATGAGAATGAACAAATGGCGATCTTCTCACTCAAAAGCAGCCAATTACGCCATCCCCAACAGGTTCTTTGAAGAGATGAACCTAGTCGATATGACAAAATACCATCATCCCCTGTCGAAATTTCCGATACTTGATCCATGAGCCGTGTACGCGACCCGTACGCACGGTTCTGTGAGAGGACGAGGGGCTCCGCCCCTCTCCTACTCGATTTCCAAGAACGAACAACCTGGACCCGTAGCGTCGGAACGAAGAACCAGTCTTCCCGAAGGACGGGTTCATGGTTTGGGACGAAGGACCAAGGACGGCTCTTTGCAGCGTTCAGCGGTTTTTTTCTCTTAAGCGCACAGCGAATCTTTGGATCGAGATGCTGAAACAAGTTCAGATACTCTAAGTTGTCAAGTATAGAATTAGGAAAATTATGAGAGTGAAAGGTCAAATGGAACGTTATTTTTCAAAAGTTGGTAGACCATTTCAGCTGCATGACGGAATCTCATACGAAGAACGAACAACCTGGACGCGCAGCGTCGGAACGAAGAGCCAGTCTTCCCGAAGGACGGGTTCATGGTTTGGGACGAAGGACCAAGGACGACTTGGTCTTCTCGGAGGACGGTAGACCGTTTACGGACTAAGTAATACATAAGGAGGCTCGCTTTGATCTGGAATAGGGTTGATGAAATAGTCTCGTGTGGTATTGAAAAAGCAGTGTACCCGGGAGCCGTAGTTTTGGTGGGAAAGGGTACCGAAGTCCTTTACAAGAATACCTATGGCTTCATTGCGGTAGACGACAATACCCCCACGACTTTTGAAACTGTTTACGACATCGCAAGCATGAGCAAGGTGGTTGCAACCACAAGCGCGATAATGATTCTCGTTTCGCGCGGGGAGCTTTCTCTTTGGGATACGCTCGGAGATTTCTTCGATGTTCCGGAGTCGAAGAAGGCGATATCGATCTTCCATCTGCTCACGCACACTTCAGGTATGCAGCCATATTCCGAGGCATGGCGAGAGTTTAAGGGACGTGAATTGCTGAAATCAATCATAGATCTCGAACCTGAAACCTCGCCGATGGAACAGATAAACTATTCATGCCTGAACTTCATAACTCTCATGGCCATTGTAGAGAAAGTCACTTCTGTGAAATTCGACGAGTTCTGTTCACAACAGATTTTCGAACCGCTCGGGATGAATTCGACCACATATCTGCCGAAGAGCTTAGATCACGTGGCGCCGACAAGCGAACGGGAAGGAAAGGTTCTAAGAGGGTTGCCGGATGACGAACTTGCGTATTATCTCGGTGGAGTGAGCGGAAATGCCGGCGTTTTTTCATCGGTTGAAGATCTTTTCAAGTTCGTCTCCAGTCTTATGTATGCTAGACTGGTACCTTCCAGGGTCTTTGAAACGTTCATATCTGAAACAGTATCGATAGGTGAAAGCAAACGGCATCTAGGCTGGATGGCACCTGCAAGAGGTTCCAGTGCAGGTGACATGCTTGGAGAAGAGGCTTTTGGACACACCGGCTTTACCGGAACGTCGATCTGGGTCGATCCACTTACGGGACTATTCGTTATTATGCTGTCCAACCGAACCAATATCAGCAGGCGGGATACGATACCGCAGATTCAGCAGATCAGAAGACGCCTGCACAACCTTGTCTTCGGGAGCCTCGGATGATCTGGAATGAGATAAGAGATCTTCTCTCCAGCGGAACAAGAAGCATTCTCGGAGTCATGTCGGGAACGTCGGCCGACGGTTTGGAGCTTGCAATTGTTAATTGTTCCGGGAGCGGAAAGTCCATGAAGGTGAAGCTTCTCGAGCACTCTTCCGTTCAGTTCGAGTCGAGTTTCCACGATGAAATAGTGAAAACTTTCGACCCTTCGCTTTCTGGTGTGGACAGAGTCAATTCGATGAACTTCCTCATCGGGAAAAGACATGCGGATGCAATCAAGTCTTTTCTAAATGGAACGGAAGTCAAGGTTGACGCAATCGCTTACCACGGACAAACCGTTTACCACGATCCCGCAGTGCATGCCACTCTTCAGATTGGTGAAGCGGACATCGTGTCGTCCGAGACTGGCCTTCCGGTGGTCTTTGATTTCAGGAAGAAGGACATGGTCTTCGGGGGTGAGGGAGCGCCTATCATTCCTTATTTCGACTGGATCTATTTTGAAAGCGGCATCTACGCAGTAAATTTAGGTGGTATAGCGAACGTTAGCTATGTGGCCGAGAAGCTTGAAGACATGAAAGCCTTCGACACAGGTCCCGCCAACTGCCTGATAGATTTAGTAGCAAAAAGGTATTTCAACATGGAGTTTGACGAAGGGGGCAAGATCGCCGCCCGGGGCTCAGTCGACAGCGCGATACTCGACGTTCTCATAGAGAGAGACCGAAGATATTTTGAGAGGCAGCCCCCAAAATCGACGGGAAGAGAGATCTACAACGAAACCTTCCTGGAGGGGATCTCCTTCTCCTCTCCGGAAAACCTTGTTAGAACACTCGTTAGGTTCAGCGTATTCCAGTTGGTTCAAAGCATCAATTCATATTTACCTTTGGGGAAAAGAATAGTAGTTACGGGAGGAGGGGCCCTTAACCCCGTTATGATCGAGGATCTTAAACAGCTTAGCGGCCTTGATGTAGAAGTGCCTGACAAAACCTTCTTGCAGGCAAAGGAAGCGATTGGCATGGCAGTTCTAGCCCAGGAGTTCTTTAACGGGGTAGAGGCAAACGTTCCGTCTGTAACAGGAGCGAGAAAGAGAGTTGTCCTAGGAAAACTGGCTTTACCTTGATCTCCCCGACGGGAGAGAAAACATAAAGGAGGTTTTTACCGTGAGGCGAATCTTTCTGTTAGTTCTCGCAGTTCTTTTCACCGCCATGTTAATGGCAGCTCCATTCGTGGAAGACAGCATGCTGACACCTGATCCAAACCCCAGAATGGGAGGGACGCTGTACTTGGCACTTACCGGTTCCCCCCAGTCATTCAATTTCTACGGCACTCTCGATAGCAACGCTTACTCCGTTGCAGGACAGATGCTCACAGGACTCGTCGAGGCTCATCCGGTTACGTCGGCAATCAGGCCCGCCCTTGCAGAGTCGTGGGAAGTCTCGGAAGACAACAAGGAGGTCACCTTCCACCTGAGAGATGTGAAGTGGTCTGATGGCGTCCCTCTGACCGCCGATGACGTAATCTTCACATTTGAGCACTTCGTTATGAATCCCGTAGCCAGAGGAAACTCCGTAGCCAGATTCACAATCGAAGCAAAACCAATTGAGTGGGTAAAGGTCGACGACAGCACTGTCAAGGCTATTCTGCCCGCGCCGTACGCTGCCTTCTTCACAGTTCTATCGCACGCCTATATCTACCCGTCCCATGCGCTTGAAAGCAAGATCGACAAGAACAGACCCGACTCGGTCAACGATGTATGGCTAACAAACACTCCTCTGAACGAGATTCCAGCAAATGGACCCTTCATGCTCTCGGAATACATAATAGACCAGAAGGTCGTCATGACGAAAAATCCAAACTACTGGAAGGTCGATGAATATGGCAACAAGCTTCCTTACGTGGACAAGATCGAGTACCTCGTTGTAAGCGATGCACAGGTGAGGCTTGCCAAGTTCATGGCAGGAGAGCTCGACTACATGGCCGTGAGTGGAAACGACTTCCCGATCCTCAAGGAGAGGGAACTTGCCGGCGGTCCATTTAGAGTCTTCCTTGCCGAGCCTACTCAGCCTACTCCAAGCCCGATTCACATCGCATTCAATTTCGATGTTGAGAACCCGAAACTCAGAGAGGTTTTCAGAACTACCGAGTTCCGCCAGGCAATGGAATATGCCCTTGACAGAGAGAGGATCATCGATGAGGTCTACAATGGACTGGCCGTTCTTGGAGGAGTGCCTGTACTTCCCTCTAACAAGGCCTTCTACAATCCAAAAATCGAAGAGATTCGCAGACCCTTCAACCTGGCAGAGGCCGCGAGAATTCTAGACGAGCTTGGACTCAAAGACAATGACGGAGACGGCTTCAGAGAGTATCCCGACGGGACGAAGTTCGAGTTCGTGCTTACCCTGCAGAGCTCTCCGCAGGAGTACCAGGACATCGCATACATTTACTCTCAGGACTTGCAGAGTATCGGAGTAAAGGTCAACCTCCAGATACTCGATAGCTCGCTAACTGGACAGATGTTTGGCGCCGGCAGTTTCGAAGCTGGAATCAGGGCCTTTGGGAACCAGCCCGATCCCCAGTTGAGAAAGGCGATCTGGCAGCCGGGAACTCAGCTCTACTACTGGCACAGAACAACGAGAGACCCCGACACCAATCTTCCTATCATGGAAAACATGCTTGATTGGGAAAAGAGAGTGTACGAACTCTTTGAAAAGGGCCAGGTCGCAATGGACCCGGTCGAAAGAAAATCCTATTACGACGAATGGCAGGAGATCTACGCGGAGTATCTTCCCGTGATTTTCGTGTGCAAAGGAATGAATCTTTACGCCGCGAACAAGTCGCTAGGAAACGTCGAACAGAACGAAGAGGGGCTTCTCTCTTACTCTTCCTGGACCGTATTTAAGAAATAAGTGCTTCATCTGCGGGAGGAGATTCTCCTCCCGCTTTACTTCTCCGGAGGAAGATTATGTGGTCTTTTATCGCTAGAAGATTGCTTATAATGATTCCAATGATGTTCTTCATATCCGTGATCTGCTTCGTGATCACCGAGCTACAACCCGGTGATTTCATAAGCCAGTATCTGGACAACCCGAGAATTTCACCGGCGCAGATCGAGCTACTCAGAAAGAATCTCGGGCTCGATGAACCGGCCCACATAAGATACTGGAACTGGATCAAGGGGATAGTCACCAGAGGGGACTTCGGCTACTCCTTTGCCTTTCAAAGACCTGTTGGAGAGCTTATATGGGAACGAATGGGCTGGACGGTCTTCGTTGCACTAGGAGCCATCGTTTTTCAATGGATCCTTGCCGTTCCGATGGGAATCTACTCTGCGCTGCATCCATATTCATTTGGTGACTATTCGCTAACAGTTATTGGCTTCATAGGTCTTTCTGTACCGGACTTCTTCCTGGCACTGATCCTTATGTACCTCATGCTGCAGATGGGGGCGACCTCGGTCGGTGGCCTCTTTTCGCCACAGTTCGTTGGGGCGCCTTTCAGCCTGGAAAAGTTTGTGGATCTACTTAAACACCTGTGGATTCCTCTCGTTGTAGTAGGCATGAGCGGTCTTGCTGGACTCATGCGTGTCATGCGCGGGAACATGTTAGATGTCATTTCTTCTCCCTTTGTCACCTCGCTCAGGGCTCACGGGCTCGATGAAAAGACCGTAAAAAGGCACGCGATAAAAAACGCACTCAATCCGATGGTCAGCATAGCCGGAACGGAGCTTCCTAACGTATTCAGCGGCACCATAATAGCCGCTATCGTCCTGAATCTGCCGACGATGGGACCGTTCTTCTATAACGCGCTTCTCAACCACGACCAGTATCTAGTAATGACGTTCCTTATGTTCATCGCCATCATAACCCAGATCGGGAATCTATTTGCCGACATAGCGCTTGCCGTTCTCGACCCACGGATAAGGATGAGCTGATATGCAGAGCACGAAAAGCCGGATTGCAAAGAATTTCTTCAAACATAAACTTGGTGTTGTTGGCTTAATAGCCCTTTCTATCATGTATCTGCTCGTCATATTTTCCGACTTCATAGCGCCATACAACTATGTGACTTCCCACAGGAATTTCGTCTATGCGCCCCCCTCGAAGATCCGATTCTTCGATGAAGAAGGTAAATGGATCGGCCCCTTCGTGTACGGGATGAAGAAGGTCAGAAACCCCGTGACTTACAGGCTGGAATTCTCCGAAGACACCAGCCGGCCAGTTCCTGTGAAGTTCTTCGTCAGAGGGGAGGAATACAGATTCTGGGGGATTTTCAAGACTGATCTCCATCTCTTCGGTGTTGAAGAATCTTCCGATATAGCGATGGTTCTTCTTTTTGGCGGCGACAGATTTGGCAGGGATCTATTCTCCAGGGTCCTGATCGGGGGGAAGGTCTCAATGACAGTCGGCCTCGTCGGCACTCTGATAAGCGTATTCATAGGAGCGATAGTTGGAGCGCTTTCGGGATTCTACGGCGGGACTATAGACGTAGTCATACAGCGTTTCATTGAGCTTCTGAGATCCTTTCCGAGGATTCCCCTCTGGCTCGCGCTTGCCACGATTCTACCTCCTCAATGGCCAAGTACATGGGTCTATTTCGGAATCGTAATCGTTCTTTCACTAATCGGCTGGATGGGTGTTGCGCGTGTTGTCAGAGGAATGGTCCTGAGCCTGAGAGAGAAGGAGTTCATTCTGGCCGCCAGAGTATCCGGTGTATCTAACATGAAAATAATAACGCGTCACTTGATTCCTAACACGATAAGCTACCTCATAGTCGTCTCTACTCTTTCAATACCGGGAATGATTCTGGGAGAGAGCGCGATTAGCTTCCTGGGGCTCGGTATAAAGGAACCTATGACAAGCTGGGGCCTGCTGTTGAAACAGGCCCAGTCTATATCTGAACTTGAGGCCCATCCCTGGCTAATGGTTCCGGGAATCTTCATAATCGTTGCGGTTCTCTCCTTCAACTTCGTGGGAGACGCCTTGAGAGACGCCGTCGATCCTTACAGGGCGGTGGAGAAGGTATGAGCGCGATACTCGAGGTGAAGAATCTCAAAACTTATTTCAGGACCCCGGACGGTCTGGTCAAAGCTGTGGACGACATAAGCTTCTATCTCGAGAAGGGAGAGATCCTCGCACTTGTCGGAGAATCCGGCTGTGGTAAAAGCGTTACCGTCCAGACGATTCTCGGTCTGATAAAAGTGCCGCCGGCCAAGGTTGAGGGAGAGATCTTGTACAAGGGAAAGAACCTCGTGGGACTTTCTAACAAGGCGTACAGGGACATAAGGGGCAAGGAAATCAGTATGATCTTTCAGGAACCTATGTCGGCATTCGATCCCCTGTACACGATAGGGTTCCAGCTAACGGAAGTTGCCAGAGCACACATGAACTGGGACCAGACCAGAACCTACGATGAGATCATTTCAATTCTCAGGAGGGTAAATATCCCAGAACCGGAGAAGAGGTACAGAGAGTATCCCCACGAAATGAGCGGCGGAATGCTTCAAAGAATTATGATTGCGATGGCCTTAATAACAAATCCGGAGATAATAATAGCGGACGAACCAACCACCGCACTGGATGTCACAATTCAGGCTCAGGTCCTGAACATTATGAGAGAGCTCCAGGGTGAATTCGGCAGTTCAATAATCTTCATCACCCATGATCTCGGGGTAGTTGCCGAACTGGCCGACAGAGTACACGTAATGTACGCCGGAAAGATTGTCGAGAAGGCCGGGGTGAAGGAACTATATTCCTCGCCCTCGCATCCGTACACCAAGGGTCTTCTCAGCTCTAGAGTGACAAGATCCTTCAAGGGGAAGAAACTGCCTTACATTGAAGGATACGTTCCCAGGGCATATGAATTCCCAGAAGGCTGTCGATTCAACCCTAGATGCCCTCACGCGATGGAGATTTGCCGACAAAAAGACCCGCCCGAATTCTATGTTGGTGACGGCCACACCGCTGCCTGCTGGCTTTTCGAGGGGGGATCCGAAAAATGAAGATACTTTCTACAGAAGGACTTAAGAAGTTCTTTCCGATAAAGGCCGGTGTCTTCTTCCAGGTAGTCGGTCATGTAAGGGCAATGCAGTCTGTTACCCTTGAGATAAGCAGGGGAGAGACAATCGGAGTCGTCGGGGAGTCGGGCTGCGGCAAGAGTACTCTGGGCAGGACCATAGTAAAGATCTACGAGCCGACCGGTGGGAAGATACTCTACCATGACGAAAATGGAGAGGAACACGACATAACCAAAGGGCTTGGAAAGAACGTGCGCTCGAAATTCCGGCGAGATGTTCAGATGATCTTTCAGAATCCCTTCGATTCACTTGACCCCAGAATGACGGTAAGGGATATTATACGGGAACCGATCGAGGCACACAATCTCTTATCCAAAAAAGAAGCAGAAGATTACGTTGGAGAGCTTCTGATGAAAGTCGGTCTCTATCCCGAATACGCTCAGCGTTACCCTCACGAGTTCTCCGGGGGACAGAGGCAAAGGATCGCGATAGCCCGTTCGATCTCGGTTAGACCGAGACTGATTATATGTGATGAACCTACATCTGCCCTCGACGTTTCCGTTCAAAGCCAGATCATAAACCTGTTGCAGGAGCTGAGGGAAGAAAGCGAGATGTCCTATATCTTCATCTCGCACAACTTAGACGTCGTACACCACATGAGCGACAGAATAATGGTAATGTATCTCGGAAACGTCGTAGAGACTGCCGAAGCGAGGGAACTCTTCAACAACCCCGCTCACCCTTACACAAAGGCGCTTATGGCTTCGATTCCAAACTGGGATCCCGAGGACCGGAAGCTTCAGAATATCAAACTGGAAGGGGAGCCCCCTAGCCCGATAAATCCACCTTCTGGCTGCCCGTTTCACCCTAGATGCCCCTACAAAATGGACATCTGCAGCGAAGAAATGCCCGGAAACTTTGAGGTGGCCGAGGGACATAAAGTCGCCTGCTGGCTGCATAAAACCTGAGGTTAGAGGTCAGTAGTCAGAGGTTGGAAGAGCAAAGGATCAGTTGCAAGTTCAAAGTTGTGAGTTGTAAGACCGGCGTTGGAGGCCGGAGGTTGGTAGTAGGAAGAGCAAAGGGACTGGCTGGCTGTTGAATGGTTCTCCGTTCGCCGGGAGAGCCGTGAAGTAATAGTATCGAGATTCCGACCAGGAGCTTTGTCGGAATGACGGAATTGGGCGTTTTTGGAATAACCGTTCTTAGTCAAACCATTATTTAGAGAGTAGAGAGAAGGGAAAAGCGAAGAGGGCAAGTAAGGTTCTGGGATCTTGAAAAGCCTTGAGGAGCTCTTCAATTTCCCTCAAGAGCTCATCATTACACATGAGTCAGGGAGTTAAATTCCATTAATATGTTGGTTCTCGTGCGAATGCTGTGTTTGGCTTTTAATGATCCTGATCTTAAGTCCTCCCTTGAGGGAGGAGGGCCACGTAGTGGCGGAGGGTGTTGGTCTTTGTATGCGAAAAAACCGATGCTCTGAAATAGTCCGATGTGAGTGGTTGCTCGATGTTAGTTCTTGGTCTCTGGTAGGAGCATACATATGGATCACAGACCAAATAACGTTAAGAGCGAATTTGTCGTTCAGTTGCGAACAGGCCAATCTATTCTAAACGTTATTCAAAGAGCACACACCCCACCGCAAGCGGTCCCCCCCGCTCAAGCGGGGATTTAAGATCAAGAACATAGAGATCCATGAAACCGTCATTATTTACTACTAATGCTAACTGATTCTGGAACTGAGGAGCAAAATGATTGAGCTCCGAAGAAGACGATGTGGGTAGTGATGAGCTCTCGAGAGGGGTGTCGACGGCTCCATCGTCGACGGGGTGTGTGCACATCAAGAACGGAACTCATTTTCAGTCATGACGGAATTCTTTACCAAGAACGAACAACCGGTCTTCTTGGCGGAGGACCGTTGACGGACAACGTGGTTTTCATCAGTGTGCAGCGATTCTTAGGATCATCGAGATTCTGAAACAAGTTCAGAATGACGGAATCTCAGACAAGAACCTGGACGCGCGGCGTCGGAACGAAGAACCGGTTCTTCTCGGAGGATGGCGGACTGTTGACCGATGACGATCATCCTTTCACGTTAGGTTGATCTCAAAGAAAAAGGTCCGCCATTGAGGCGGGCCCCTGTATTCATTTTCAATCTAGCATTACCGCTTTGATTACTTTGTCTTTCTCGTTCTCCGCCCTGACCATCATCTCACCGATATCTTCCAGTTTGAAGGTATCGGTAATCAGCGGTTTCACATTTACTGCTCCGCTCTTTATCATATCTATGCATCTTGGAAAGTAGAGAGCCGGAACTGCATGTGAGGCTCTAAGTTGAAGCTTGTTGAAGTGGAACTTGTTTGCATCGAACTTTATGAAGCGTCCCTCCCCGTAATCTATTCCGATGAAGCCGACGACTCCTCCAAAATTCATGACGTTAAGAACTTCGGGGATCACGTAAGGCGGTGCGGTTACGAGAGCTCTATCCACTCCGCCCTTGGGGAATTTATAGGAGCTGATCGGCGTCTTGTCAACGAGTATAACATCCTCCACTCCAAAGCTCTTTGCAACATCTATCCTTATCTTAGATCTTGAATGGTTGGCAACAAAGATTCTTCTCGCTCCCATGGCCTTGACTATCTGAACGGCCATGAGACCAATCGGACCCAGACCAACTACCAGCACGTCGTCGTTCAGCCTAGGATCAACCGTGTATGTGAGATCCAGCGCAACTCCCATTGGCTCGACGAGAGAGGCCTCCTCAAAAGGAACTCCCTCGAAGGGAACTGCATTTTGTTTGTCTATTATTACCTTCTCGGCAAAGCCCATCGTGAGATTCTCTTTCTCGGCCCTTATGAAGACGTTGGGCGCTCTGTCATGGCAGAGATCTACTCTCCCGTTTCTGCAGTTCTCGCATGTCCCGCAGAAAGAACCGCTTTCTACCAGCACACTCTGTCCGACCTTGACATTTTCGACACATGAACCGATCTCTTCCACAATGCCGACTATCTCGTGGCCGAAGGTCTGCCAATCTTTGGCTTCAGTTCTTGCTGTGTGGAGATCTGTTCCACAGATTCCCGAGGCCTTTATCTTCAGCAGTACGTCATTTGGTTTCAAAGGGGGAAGATCTACCTCCCGGATCTCGAATTTGAACGGCGATTTTACAAACGCGGCTTTCAAATAGACACCCCCTACAGCTCCAGATTGGAACTGGAGACTATCTCTTCTATTCTTTCATATAGTCCGTCATCCATATCCCATTCGACGGCGCCGAGATTCTGTTCTATCTGTTCGACCTTCTGAGCGCCTGCAATTACCGAAGTTACTGCTTCATTTCTGATAAGCCAGTTGATGGCTATGTGACTCAGAGGCTTCCCTATCTCATGCGCCAGTCTGTTCAGTTTTACGACGACCTCGTAGTATTTCTTGAACTCAGGTGAATTTAGCTTCGGATTAGCGGCCCGTACGTCATGTTCGCTGAACTTTTTCTTGTCGCTTATCGCTCCAGCCAGGAGGCCCTGGAAGAGCGGGCTATATGGCAAAAAGGCCATTCCATTCTCCAAAACGAAGGGAAGGACTTCATCTTCGACTCTGTAATCGAGCGGAATATTATGGTAGCTCTTTGGATTCCTTTCGAGCATATTGTAGAGGCCCTGCATACTGCATACCTCTCCAACCTTCATCGCTCTTTTCGCCTCGGGAATGGAAAAATTTGACAGCCCTATGTATCTGATCTTTCCCTCTTTCTTCAGCTCGACCATAGTCTCCATTGTCTCTTCGATTTCGACCTCTGGATCGGGCCAGTGAAGCTGATAGAGATCCACATGATCCGTCCCGAGCCTTCTGAGACTATCTTCGATCTCTTTTCTTATGCTCTCAGGTTTGAGACAGTTTCTCGTCCTTCCCTGATCGTCCCAGAGAAGACCACACTTGGTTGCAATGAAGATCTTATCCCTCAAACCTTTTACTGCCTTCCCGAGTACCTCCTCGGCGTGTCCCAGACCATACACCGGCGCAACATCGAAGAAGTTTATTCCTCCGGCTATTGCCCTCTGGATCGTCTTGATCGAGTCTTCATCTGTCGTCCCATCCCAGAAAGACGGGCCTGAGATTCCCCAGCAGCCGTAACCGAGCGCCGACAGCTTCTCATCTATCTTTTCCACTTTTTTGTACTTCAATTCCTTCGCCTCCCTTATTCGAGATTTGCGTGGTTCTTGAACATCGTTTCCGAATCTATGCTCAACCTCTCCATTAAATTCATTACAATGATATCCGTTAGGATCAATAGTGATTGCTCGAACAGATTTCCCATCGGTTGAACCGAAGAGACGCCAGCCCTGTCGGGCACTTTGGGAGTCTTTGTGGGAATCGTAATGACTATATCGCTTATTCCCGCCACAGTAGATTCTTTGCTGGCAGTTATGGAAGCTATTCCGGCTCCAAATTTTCGGGCCTTTTTGCAGTTAAGAACCACTGAAGGAGTCTCCCCCGATGCAGATCCGATGATTAAAAGGTCTCCCTCTCCCAAAGAGGGGCTGGTTACTTCTCCCACAACATGGACCTTCAAACCCAGATGCATAAGCCTCATCGCGAAGGCCTTGATCGCCAGGCCAGACCTGCCCATCGCAAAGAGAAAGACTCTTCTTGCATTTAGAATACTTCCGGAAAGCTCTTCGATCGATTCATCTGTAACTCCCGAAAGGACGGATCTTATCTCGTCAATAACAAGATCAAGCGTGCCTTCGAATTTCATGAACCTTTCTCCAGTCTCGTCTTTATCTGGAACGCCACTCTTGCAGGGTCCTCAGCCTCCCAGATCGATCGTCCCGCGATCACCACATCGGGCTTCAACGGGAAGACATGGGAGAGATTGTCGGGAGATATTCCGCCAGCAACGGCGATCTTTGCCTCTGGAAGAACTCTCCGTATAATTTCTATCTTTTTCGCGTACTCAAGAAGGTGCATGCTCTCACCCACACCGCTCAGATCGGCCGAAGTGTGGATGCATATGTAATCCGGTGATAGCGGAGAGACCTTTTCGGCAAAGGATTGGAGATCCGAAATCTCTATTGTATCCAACATAAGTTCTCCGCCAAACTGGTCGGCAGCCTTTCTGACTTCCGAAATCGTCTTGAAGGAAGCGAACCCAAGAACCGTCACGATATCTGCCCCGCTTTCAAAGGCCATCGCCGCTTCGAGATAACCCCCATCTACAATCTTCATATCTGCAAGAATCTCATGATCGGGCAGGATCTCGCTTATCTCTCTCACCAGAGTCATACCGTGCGCAAGAACGGCAGGCGTACCGACTTCGAGAATGTCTATGTAATCGGCGACTTCTTTGGCAGTCTTTAGAAAGCTGTCCTTTATGTGAGTGTCGTTTGCGAGTTGTAAACGGGTCATCAATAGGTTACCCCGCCAACGAGAATGATACTTGAGTATGGTATCTGCTCGCCGGTTCTGATTACTCCCTTAGACTGCGTGTTGGTGAGTTCCTTGAATTTGACATGGGGAACGAACTCCACTTCTATGCCTTCAGGAAGATGCTTCAACGTCTCCTCGAGGCATTTCGGACTAACGGTCTTCATCTCTTCGGAGAAGATAACCTTCTCGACTTCAAGCTCTTCCAGCACGGGATCTAGAACATCGAAGACCCCTGGCTTTCCGCCTACAATACTTACGTCAATCCTGTATCTGTCAGAAGCAATAGGCAGCCCTGAGTCAGATATTACCAGTAAGTCTGTGTGGCCCATCGAACCTATTAGATTGCATATCTCCTTGTTCAGAATTCCGCTTTTCTTCATAATTATCTCTCCCTTCAAATCTTTGTAGTCAAATGTATTCGGAATTTGTAGTGGGTCGCTTCGTACCAGCACTGCACGAATTCAACATACTCACCGATAGCAGTACAGCCTACTCTTTCGTAATATAGGATCGGCGCCCCCTCTTCTACCTTCAGAAGCTTCGCTATTCTCCCTTCTGCGAGCCGTCCCTCTATGATCGCGTCTCCTTCGACTACGGCCGTTCCCCTATTTCTCATCAGTTCATAAAGAGAACCCTCAAAGTTCTCTTCTCCGGTAAGGTTTGAGCTAGATGTAAGAAAGGATATGAAGAGCGCAAGAGGAAAGTAGGATTCATTTCCCCTCAGTCTGGTAACCTGAAGCAACTCTTCCTCTTCCGATACCTGGAGAATTCTCGCCATCTCAGGACCGGCCTTGACTTTCTTCACCTCAACAACCTTTGTAATCGGCACATGGTTCTCAAGTCTCATCTGTTCGGTAAAGCTTCGAATAGTTGTAAGCTGCTCCTGAGAAGCGTTGTTCGTTATGATAGTCCCCCTTCCACGAGACCTGGAGATCTGTCCGCTGCTTTCCAGGGCCTGCAAAGCTCTTCTTACGGTTGCCCTGCTAACGTCAAACACTCTCATCATTGCTTCCTCCGTTGGAAGTTTTCTACCAACGGCATCAGGTTCCTTCATGTAATCCGAGATTATTCTGTATATCTGGTAGTAGAGTGGAACCGCACTTGCTCTATCAAGGGCTATTCTTCTGTCTGCATTAAAAAGCATGATGAAATCACATCCTTCTTTACGGTACTCGAGAGACAAACAGGCTAATCCGAATACGTTCTCAGACTTGCAAGGCCTTCATAGGTCTCTATGAGCGAATTGTAGGCCTTATCGAAAACTTCGAAAAGTCTTTCGTAGTACCTGTGATTCTCAGGGTTGTACTCGATAAACTGAACATCCTTAACAAAAGTAGACGCTTCCTTGAACGTCATCTCTCCGGCTCCAACAGCACCAATAATGGCCGCTCCCATTGACGTTGCCTCTTCGAGATACTCGGGTATCGTAACCGTCTTCCCAAATATATCTGCCACAATCTGTTTCCAGTTTCTTCCCTTTGCTCCTCCGCCTATAAGGCGAATCTTGTCGAATTTTTCCTTAGTCTCGAGAATATCCAGGACTATTTTCAGGTTGAAGACCACACCTTCGAGCACCGCCCTCAGCATATCGGCCTTTCTATGTGTAGATGAAAGTCCTATGAAGGCCCCTCTAGCATTAATGTTCCACCTCGGGCTTCTCTCCCCGAGCAAATAAGGCAGAAAGATGAGGTTCCCGGCTCCGGGTCTTGTCTGGTCAACCAGATCGTCCATAATCGTGAAGGCGCTCAGCCCCAGTGCCTTTGCCTTCTCTTCTTCATGCTGGCAGAGAGCGTCCTTAGCCCATTGATACGAAGCTCCCCCGGCCTGCATTGTTCCAGTCGGGCAATAGAAACCCTCAATGGGATATGCGAAGTTAAATGTCCTAGATTTCTCGTCGAAAATAGGTTCCGTGGAACATGTGCTCACCCAGCTAGATGAACCGAGATAGAGATATGCCTCGTCTGGACTGACAACCCCTGCTCCCAGGCAGGCGCAGGCGCCGTCCCCGCCGCCGCGGACTATTAGAGTCTTCTTCGACAGTCCCAGTTCCTCCGCCACCTTTGGCAGTATCTCCGAGACGACATTCGTAGAGGAGGTCACATCGGGAAGTTTTTCCATATCCAGCCCGAGCACTTCAACGAGTTTCTCCGACCATTTCAGCTTTTCGATATCGAAGAGAAGCGTCATCGACGCATCTGAGTGGTCAGTCCCGAACTCTCCGGTAAATCTTGAGACGATGTAATCCTTCGCATTCAGGAATTTATGTGCTTTATTGTATATTTCGGGTTCGTTATCTTTTATCCAGGCAATCTTCGGACCGGAGTAGGTCGGCGTTATCCTAGATCCAGTGAGCCTGTATACGAAATCATTGCCCACTTCTTCGAGCCTTGCCGACTGTTCGACGCTTCTCTGATCGGCCCATATTATGGCCCTTCTAAGAAGCTTTCCATCCCTGTCAACGGGGATTGCCCCCATCATCTGACCGCTGAAGCTTATAGCGACTATCTCTTCGGGATTGACACCGGCCCTGGCGATGAGATCCGGGGTCGTATTCTTGACGGACTCCCACCACTCCAGAGGATCCTGCTCTACCTGATTCGGACCGGGATGATAGGTCTTGTAACCTGAGAAGGAACTCGCCAGGAGCTTCCCGTCTATTCCATATAGTGTCGCCTTGTTCCCTGTAGTTCCCAGATCGTATGCGATGACGTATTTCATTTCTCATCGCCTCCAGTTATCTCATTAACGAGAGCTTCTATTTCTTCCCTTTCCGGCATTGAAGGCGAAGTGCCAAATCTAGTCGTAGAAATGGCCGCTCCGGCACGGGCGTAGTCGATGGCTCTTTCCAAGCTCTCTCCCCTCGAGAGATATGCAGCAAAAACTCCGGCAAATGCGTCTCCAGCTCCGGTTGTATCAATAGTCTTTACCTTGCAGGCGGGAACGAGCCCTCCATTGACCGATGGACAGTAAACCCCCTTGCCTCCGAGAGTTATCAGCACTGTGTCCACCGACTTCTTCAATTCAGAAGCTATGGCCTCTATCGACTCCATTCCGTCCAGCGGAATTCCCGTCATTAGGCTGGCCTCTATCTCGTTCGGCATAATAATGTCGACATATTTTAGGATCGAATGATCAAATTCCTTCACGGGCGCGGGGTTTAGCAGAACTCTCGCTCCGGAGTCTCTGGCGAGTTTTATCGCCTCGTAAGTTGCGTCGAGATTCGCTTCAAACTGAGTAAGAAAGACATCGGAAGAGGTGAAGATATCTCTGTGTCTTATAACATCTTCGACAGTCAACTCGTTGCAGGCCTCTGGCGCAACTGCAATGGCGTTGTTTCCGTTGTTCTCATCTACTATTATCAGAGCGACTCCTGTTCCGGCAGTATCCGACTCAAGGAGATACTCCTTTGTAATTCCAAATCTATCGAATGCATCCTTCACGAATGGAGCAAACAAGTCCTTGCCGATCTTCGTCATGAACTTGACGTCTGATCCGGCCTTTCTGGCAGCCACAGCCTGATTGAATCCCTTGCCTCCGGGGCCCATCTTGAAGGGACCGGAAAAGACCGTCTCTCCTACAACGGGTATATGGGGAGAAAGGGTAGTGAGATCCATTACATAGCTACCAAATACTGTCACTTTGTTCATCTGATACCTCCAAAAAGTTTAATGATTCGATCTGGGTCTCTTCTCTTCCGCGATCTCCAGCAATTCACCGCCCGGACCCTTGAACGTGTTGTAGAAAACCTTTCCGTCAAAAACCGGAATAGGATCGGGCGATTCGAGTTCAATGCCGTTGCTCTTCAAATAATCCATTGCTTTTTCAATGTCATCTACAACGAAAGAGAGGTGCTGAAAGTGAGACTGTGACTCGGGAGCAAATTTCCTCTCCTTGCTATCTTCGTAACACATGAGTTCGATTTCACAACCTTCGCCGGCAACGAATGCTACTTCGAGTTTCTTTTCAGGCAGCTTCTCTCTGTTAACCAGTTTCAACCCGAGAAGGCCTATATAGAACTCGAGCGCTTTATCGAGATCGGGAACTTCTACTGCCACATGAAAGAACTTATTTATCTTCATTATCTATCACGCCCTTTTGAAGAGTTTCTTAAGACCTTCGCCCTTCTTCCTGCTCTTTATGAACTGATCGAAGAAGACCGCAAGGATTATTATTGCTCCGATAACGATCTGCATTATAAATGGATCTACACCAAGAAGATTACCGCCATTTCTTATGGTCTGGATTATAAGAGCGCCAAGGGCCGTCCCAAGAACGGTTCCTACCCCTCCGCTCAGACTTGCTCCTCCGATGACAACCGAGGCTATGGCGTCGAGTTCGTAACCGTCTCCCCCTGTCGGGACCCCTGCGGCCATTCTCGTTCCCAGCATCAAACCGGCTATAGCACTGAACAATGCGGCCACAATGTAGAAGGAATACATGTTCAGTCGGATATTTATACCTGACAGCCTTGCAGCTTCCTCATTGCTTCCTATGGCGTATAGATTCCTTCCGAATTTTGTGTATTTGAGCACGAGCATCATGAAGCCGGCGAGAATTATCCACGTCCAAGCGAGCGCCGGTATTCCGAGAAACTCTAAAACTGCGAATCTCCTGTACTCCAGAGGAACGGCAGTTACCATTCTTCCGCTGGATATATACATTACTACACCTCTTACGAGCGTCATCATACCTAGGGTTGCAATGAAGGCCGGTACCTTTCCATCATGTACGGCAACTGCGTTGACCAAACCTATTAGCGCACTGATTCCCAGTGCCAGCAATATACCTACAATTGTGGGAAACTGAAATTCTCCCCTAGTAGAAGTGAATATCGCAAATACCATTCCGCTGAGTCCAACTATAGAACCAACCGAAAGATCTATTCCGCCAGTTATGATTATAAGGGTCATACCGATGGCAACCACACCATTTATGGATGACTGCCTAATGAGATTGGTTATGTTAGCCCATGAGGAAAAGTTGCCTCCTGTTGCGATGGCCAGAAAGACCCACATCACAACCAGAATGATCAAAAGGTTTCTTTCAGTAAATGTCTTCCTTTCTCTCCTTCCAGCCATTTCAGACCGCCTCCTTTACCTTTTCTCTTGAGACAATGTTCTTCATTGCCAGTGTCAGCAAAAACTCCTCGGAAAAATCTTTCTTATGAACCTCGCCAGCCATTCTACCGTTAGAAATAACGTAGATGCGGTCGGACATTCCCATTAGCTCGGGAAGATATGAAGAGATTAAAATTATTCCCTTGTTGCTGGAGAGTATCTCACCGAAGAGTTTGTATATCTCTGATTTCGTCCCAACGTCGATTCCGACGGTCGGTTCATCGAAGATTAGAACATCTGTGTTTTTGCAGAGCCATCTCGCGATGATTACCTTCTGCTGGTTTCCACCACTCAGCTCGGAAACCGGCTGGAAGATGCTGCCAATCTTTATTGAGAGCTTGTCGATATATTCTCTGGCCTGTGAATGAGCCTTCCCATAGTTGATGATAGGACCCGTCATCACCTTGTCAAAGTTAATTATGTTTATATTGAAATCTATATCCTGCTGCAAGAAGATTCCTTGTTTTCTCCTGTCTTCCGGAAGATAACCAATACCCTTCATCAGCGCATCCTTCGGTGTCTTGATCGAAACGTCTTTGCCTTCAACCACTATTTTCCCTTCTTTGAGAAGATCGGCACCGAAAAGCGCCCGTGCAATCTCAGTTCTTCCAGCGCCCACCAGGCCAAAGAATCCCACGACTTCGCCTGCCCTGACATGGAAACTTATATTCTCGAATCTCTCTCCGGAAAGGTTCTCAACCCTTAGGAGTTCTCTGCCGGGTTCTGTATCCTTCTTCGAATACATCTCCTCGATCGATCTTCCAACCATTAGGGGGATCAGCTTCTCAACGTTTTCAAGCTCTTCTGTTGTGTAAGTTCCCACCGTGGCCCCGTCTTTCAAAACGGTAACCGTATCACATATGTCAAAGACCTCCTCAAGGTTATGCGAGATATAGATTACGGCCGTTCCCTGATTTTTGAGCTCATCTATTATCTGAAAGAGGATTTTAGTCTCGTTTCTTGTAAGCACGGCAGTCGGTTCATCAAAAATGACGAGTTTGGGCTTCTGCCAGAGTGCCTTGGATATTGTGATCATTTCACTTTCAGCTATGCTCAACTCTCTTATGCTCTTGCGGACGTTTATGTCCAGACCGATGTTCTCCAGAAACTCCGTTGATTCTTTGTACATCTTCTTCCAGTTTATGAATGGGCCAACCTTAGGTTGCTGCCCCAGAAAGAAGTTTTCTGCCACTGAAAGATCGGGAGTAACCATGACATCCTGATAAACGGCGTAGATTCCCAACCCCTTGGATATCAATGGTGAGTTCCTGGTAATTTCATTTCCCTCAAAGATCATCGTTCCTGAGTCCTTCGTGTAAGCTCCTGTAATTATCTTTATGAGTGTAGATTTCCCAGCTCCGTTCTCTCCCACAAGGCCTCTTACCTCACCGCTCTTGACGGAGAGGGAGACATTGTCAAGAGCTCTAACGGCAGGGAAGGTTTTGTTTATACCTTCTAGCTCAATTACGGTCTTTTCCTCGGGCATGTCATCGCTCTCCTTTAGCCACCGTATTTCTTTTCATACTCTTTGTATATGGAGACGCTGGAACTCGAACCGAAGACTGTGGCTCCCAGTTCCATGAATTTCTCGACCTGTTCGAGAGTCCTGACGCCGCCGGAAACCTTTATCTCTTTCTTCCCGGAAACGACGGAGTTTATTAGTTCAACATCGCGATAAGAGGTTGCTCTGGGACCGAAACCTGTCCCGGTCTTAACGAAGTCGATCGTTGGAACGTCGACTATCAGTTCACATACCTTGACTATTTCCTCTTCAGTCAATCTGCTTGTCTCGATTATGAATTTGCAGACTCTGTTTCCTTTCTTCACTCGCTCGGAAAGAGTTACGAACTCCCGTTCCATCAGGTCCCAGTTTCTCGATTTGACCGCAGATACGTTTATCACAATGTCGAAATCAGTAACCGCCTCTCCAAGAGACATGTAGTATTCTATTTCTCTCATTTTCAACTCTGTGGGAACCATGCCGAGCGGAAAGCCTCCGGGACCTACATTAATTCCAACCTCAGTTCCCTCGACTTTTTCAATAACATAAGTAGGGATCGCATACCACGGAACAACCACATTTCTGAAATTGTACTCGAGTGTTTCGTCAACGAAGCTCTCAATATCCTCCCACTTTGATTCGGGATTCAGCAAAGTATTATCGAAACGTCTGTTAAAAGGAATGTCTCTATTCATAAATACCTCCCGGGATAGGCAAAAATTTCTGAAAAAGGGCAGCTTTCGCTGCCCATAATCGTTAGAAACTTAAAGTATCAGTACTTTTTCCTTGAGAATGGGTCGAGAACCCACATAGAATCATCAAGTATATCCTTTTCGACTACGTAGACTCCAGTATCGAAGTACTCGGGAAGCGGTTCGCCGTTGATTGCCATGAAGGCAAACATGACACCCTTGTAACCCATACCGTGGGGATCCTGAACGATAAGAGCTTTCAAGGAGCCGTTTCTGAGAGCATCAATTTCCTGCGGGTCTGAGTCGTAGGCAACCGAGATGACTTCATCCTCGTGTATTGTCAA
>NZ_JFHM01000027.1:0-47688 GCF_003664935.1 Mesotoga sp. H07pep.5.4 | reverse complement strand
ATGGAAGCGGTAACAAGAATACCACCAAGATGAGAAGTAACTGCAATCACTATCTCAGAGGGACTCTTCATATAGCCAGTCTTGCTGCAACAAATAGCTCTAAATGGATGAAAAGATTCTACGACAACAAAAAGAGCGAGGGCAAGAGCTCTGCTCATGCCCTCCGTGCATTGGCGAACACCATCCTCAAAATCGCCTTCGCCATGCTTAGGGATTTGACTCCCTACTCAGAAGAGAAATTCTTCAAGAGGAATCCTCTTTCTGATTATACTCCTTCTAAAAAGGAGGGAGAACAGAAGCCTGAATACTCGCTGAAAGTGTCTTCAGTAGCTACCTGCCGGTCTACTGCTTGATCCTTTCAGTCTGCCTTTTTTATAACTGTTGACATAGTAGAAGCCAAATCATTATTCATAGAGTAGAAGGGAAAAGCAAAGAGGGCAGGTAAGGTTCCGCGATATTGAAAAGCTCTTAATCACCTCTCGAGAAGGGTGTCGACGGCTCAATCGTCGACGTGGTGTGTGCACATCAAGAACGGACCTCATTTTCAGTCATGACGGAATTCTCTACCAAGAACGAGCAACCTGCACGCGCAGCGTCGAAGAACCGTTCTTCCCAAAGGACGGGTTCATGGTTTGGGACGAAGGACCAAGGACGGCTCTTTGCAGCGACCAGCGGGTTTTTGCTCTTAAGCGCACAGCGATTCTTAGGATCTCGATGCTGAAACAAGTTCAGACGGATTGTAAGGTTTTCAGACCGTTCTTGATCTTCATACCTCTGTCCTCTAACCTCTAGGTTTTTCACATGAACCTCGAGTATTCGATTACTCCGGATATCAGTCCGGCGAAGACCTCAAGAAGCTCTATGTCTGCTCTGCTCCAATCGAATTGGCCACTAAGCCTTTCCAGTCCGACGAAACCGGCCGGCATCTGCCGAGAGAAAATCGGAATGACGACAAGTGAAACGACTCCCTGCTGCGCAAGAACTTCGGCTTCTCTGCTTGCCTCCTCTGGGAGTTCACTGACCACATAAGAGTGTACCCCGCCTTTTTTCATTTCCTTTATCCACCAGGAGAACTCCTCGAACGGCATGTTTTGAAGATGGGGTTTGGCGCTCTTGACGCCTTCTTTACACCATTCGTGGGTGTTCCTGGTCGAATTGGTCCTGTAGTCCAACAAGAAGACATTGGATCTGTCTGCGGAAGTCAGCTCGCCTAGTTGTCCAAGCGCCTTTTCTATCGCATCGTCTATGTTCTCATACTTTTTTAGCGCTCCGGAAACCTCTGAAATCACTCGTTCGAAATTCTGTCGCCACTGGAGTTCTGCGGCCACCTTTCTGAATGCACTCGTGTCTCGGGCCACAACCATTGTGACTATGGAGTTCTGAAGATCAAGCACCTTCAAGCAAATCTCCACTTGAAGTTTCTCCCCGCTCTTCATAGTGAGAAACGAATCAGTTGTACACATTCCCTTTATCTGAAGATCGGCCCTTATCTTCTTTATCTGAGAATCGAGATCTCCGGCCACTGAATAGAAACTCATCTCAAGAAGCTCGTCGTAGGAGTATCCAAGTTTTTCGGCTGCACTGTTGTTAGCTTCGACTATCCTGCCGGGCCTCAATGGATCGTCTAGGCTTACCAGGAAGATCATATCGTCAATCAGGCTAGAAAAACCTTCATACTTGCTCTTGAGATAATTGTTCAGCGTATAGAACTTATTGGACCTTGAGGTTTCTCCGACAAAGGGATCCTCTGAAACAGTTTCCACGTGCATATTCCATCTCAATTTGGAAATCCGCTCAGATAATGTCTTGATCTCCGCCGTACCGTTGTCAACGATGTACACTTTTATTGGTTCCACAGGATCCCTCCATAACTGGGTAGAAAGAAGTCCTACTCAGGATTTAAACACTGTCTTCCCGTTCAGAACGGTTTCTTCAACTTCAAGATTTTCGTCGAGCAATACCAGATCTGCACGATAGCCTTCGGAGATTCTTCCGCGGTCCTTTATGCCCAGGGAATTCAGGGAGTTCAGAGATGAAACCTTCGCAAGTTCCTTCAGTGAACAGCCAGTGAATTCTCTGAAATTTCTTACAGCTCCGCTGAAGACGAGTACGGCCGCGGCAATTGTTCCGTCCTCAAGAGTAGGTCTCCCATTTTTCAGAATGACCTTCTGTCCTCCCAACTCATACTCTCCATCGGGCATGGCTGTCGCATCGATAGTATCTGTAACTATCATAATCTTCTCTGCGCCTTTTATTCCAAAGATAAGCTTCACAAAACCCGGCAAAGAGTGAATACCATCCATTATCATCTCAACCGAAAAAGGCAGCGAAAGAACAGCTCCAACGCAGCCCAGTTTTCTGTGATGAAGAGTGTTCATCCCGTTTGGAAAGTGGGTTATTCTATCGCAGCCTTGGCTATATGCTCTCTCCATGTCTTCGTAAGTTGCATCGGTATGTCCCAACGAAAGAGTTATACCGCGCTTCTGTATCATTTCTTGCGCGTGTGAGAATCCCTTGAGCTCCGGAGCCACAGTAATGAGCTTCACCGATTCGATTAGCGTCTCCTCAATTTCCTTCAGGTCTATGCTTCGAATAAGTTCTGGATTCTGAGCCCCCTTTCTTTTCAGACTCAGGTAGGGGCCTTCATAGTGAATGCCCCCAACTGAAGTCAGACTGTTATTCTTCATGTAATCTCTCACTACTCTGGCTGCTGAAAGGATGGCCGAAGGAGTCGATGACATAGTAGTGGGCAGGAAATAAGTCACTCCCTGAGAATAAAGGAAGTTCTCCCACTTTTCGAGATCTTTTTGACTCATGGAAAGAGTGTCCACACCCACAGAACCATGAGTATGGGGATCGACAAATCCCGGCATCAGTATTCTCTCGAATTCTTGAGTCCCTTGAACTCGCTTAATTTCCGAGATTACGTTTTCTTCAATTTCTACACTTCCCACAAACTCTCCATCGATAGGATCAACAACCAATACGTTCTCGAATCTCATCTTCCTTCCATCCTCCCTGCTATGAAAAAATCATGGCCAAGTTATTTGATTACCCGTCGACATCTTTCCTCTTCCCATAAGAACCCTCTCATCGAGATCGAAGATGCCTCTGTAGTAGGCCGAATATACTGCGAACCACTGGAGAGGGATCATCAGAAGGAACGGGGCGAAGAGTGGGTCGAAGTCTCCATAATCCTTCACATCAAAGCGTATTACCTCCGCGCCGTTAGACTCAGCGATTTTTATAACCCGTTCGCTCATATCTCTCGACTCGTCGCTCCCCACAAGGAAGACCATCAGTGGCTTGTGACCGTCAAGCATTTCCGCAGGGCCATGTCTGAACTCCGACGTTTCAATGAATGAAGCGTTGACTCTCATATTTTCCATGAAGACAGTCAGTCCGAACTTATAGCCTATGGCGTAGGCCGCTCCGCTTGCTAACACGTAAAAGAGGTCACTATCCTGATACTTCCTGGCCAGTCTGTAAGCTCTTGACTCCTCTTCCCTGTATATTCTGCCCAATTGCTCAGGCATAATCTCTATCTGTTCGTATAACTTCGAAACGTCTCTCCCTTTGAACCTGGCTATTTCAAGACTGAAAATGAAGGCTCCGGCGAGTGGAAGTATAAACAGTCCATTAGAATCGTATACTATCGATTCGTCGGCTTCCCTTGCCAGAATGCTGTCGGCTTTGCTTGTAAATGAAATCGTTGTCGCTCCCTTTTCGTTGGCAAATCTAAGTGCTGCCGCAGTATCTTCGGTATTTCCAGAGAAGGAGGCGAGTATTACCAGCGCATCCTTGTCAAGTCTAGAAGGACTCGTCCAGATGAAATCATAGCTCTTGTAGTAATCAGAGGGAAGATCGGTCATCTTCTTGAGTATATAATCACCTGAATAGAGATTGCACCAGGAGTTCCCGCTACCCACCCAGTAAATCTGCTTAAAGCCTTTATCTAAAGCAGTCTTCGCAAGATTCTTGATTCTTTCCGCATGCTCTTCAAGGAAGGCAGAAAGATCCTTCTCAAGAGAAGGGGCAGTAAAGAGTACGCTTTGTTTTGCATTATTCAAAAAATCTTGAATTGTCAATCCAAACACCTCCGAATATCTATCAAGAAGTTTAGTTAGTCTCTTGGTGAGGTACATGATTCCCTTATGATGAGTCGTGTAGGCAGTCTGGTAAGTCCCTTTTCATATCTCTGACCTCTGATATTCATCAGTATCCTTTTCGCGGCCATACTGCCAATCTCTCTCGTATCCTGAGCCACAGATGTTATTGGAGGATTACATAGATCAAACCAAACAATATCATCGAAGCTAATGACCGATATATCTCGCGGAACCACAATTCCCATGTCCTTCGCAGCAAGAAGCAGTCCCGCCGCCATATAATTGTTTGTTGCTATCACCGCTGTAATATCTTTGTTCTGACCCAAGAGAGAGACGCCGCTTTTGTAAGCTCCCTCAACCGTAAAGCCGCCAAGTTTTACCCACGACTGCTTTTCCTCTATTCTGTACTTTGAAAGCGCTTCCCTGTATCCGGCAATCCGATCGTAGTTTGTACTTATGTCGAGCGTATCCGAAAGGAAACCGATTCTCCTGTGACCAAGCTCCAAAAGATATTGAGCTGCCTCAAAACCTCCACCGAGATCGTCGCTTACAATCATGTCAACATCAAGGCCTTCAATGATTCTGTCAATCAGCACTATGGGTATCTCGGACTTCACAAGATCCTTTAAATGATCGGAATTGCTCCGCGAAACCGGAGCGAGAATCAAGCCATCTACCTGTTTCTGAAAAAATCGATCTATAGATGTCTTCTCGACCTCCACTTTTTCGTCGGTACTTGTGACAATCAAACTGTACCCTTCCGGAACAATGACATCGCTTATCGCTCTCGCTATCGTGGAGAAAAAGGGATTCTGAATATCGCCCACGATCAATCCGATATTCTTCGTCTCACCGGTAGCCATGCTCTTGGCAATGTAGTTTGGCTTGTAGTTAAGTTTCTTTGCAGCCGCTATGACCTTTTCTCTCGCCTTCTTGCTGACGTATCCATATTTCCCGATCGCCCTCGCTACCGTTGCCCTCGAGAGACCGGTCTCTTTTGCAATGTCGTCCAGCGTTGTTGCCATAACTCATCACCTGCTCAAAATCCAGATACACGATTCATTATGATACCGCTATCATATATATCAATTCATTCTATCCCAAAATCAGATATCATGTCAAGTTTTTTTCGCGTTTTAAGTTAGCTCATGGATGGGTGTTTAATTTCTCCCAGTTTTGTGTTATATAATTGACTCAAGATAACTATGATACCGCTATCATATTTTATGGTGGCTTTTGTTTGATTCTCTCGCTAATTTTGCTTACGGAGGTGCCTCTTTGGAACAGATCGACAGGTTTTCGAAAAGGTTTGACAGCACGCTTCTGAAGGCGACCGCTACAGTAAAGGAGTCCGAAGTCTTTATCGACGATAGTATCTCCTATGGCTTCAGAGCGATTGTCGTTCCCTGGTATTTGATGGACAGAGTCGTTAGAAAAGTCAGAGGTACGGATATCTCGGCGGCCTGCGGGGCGGGTTTTCCCTTCGGGTTCGAGACAACGGAAACTAAGGCTTATATGATCAGGCAGTCGCTTCGGCTCGGCCCCGAAGTGAGAGACATAGACATAACAGCCAACATCTCCGCTATGAAGTCCGGAGACTGGGATTACTTTGAAAGGGAGATCTCTTATCTTTCCGGTCTCCTGAAGAATGTCATTTGCAAGGTAATTATCGAAGTTTCTTATCTCGACGCAGTTGAAATTGAAAAAGCTTGCTCTATTCTGATGAAGCTTCCTTACGTCGATTTCGTCAAGACCGGTACGGGCTACGGTTCCAGAGCCACCACGGTAGAGGATGTCAAGATAATCAAGAGAGTTGTTGGAGATCAGAAAGGAATAAAGGTATCGGGAGGTGTGAAATCTCTCTCTCAAGTTGAGGATTTCATGGCTTCAGGAGCGGATATTTTCGGTTCCAGCAGTGCGATAGCAATATACGGGGAATTTACCGAAAAATACCCTGGAATAGCCGATCTTAAATGAAAGGAAAATGAATGGAGGCATAAATGAGGCTTTTTATAGATGATGGAAATGTACAGGCGATAAGCGAACTGTTCGATTTAGGTTTCTTTTCCGGGATAAGCACTAATCCCAGTATTCTGAAGAGAACGGGAAGAAAACCGCTCGAAGTCATAAAAGATATGTTGAATAGGTTCACGGGTTCTATCTTTGTCCAGTGTGCCTCGAGAGGTCACGATGAAGTTCTCAAGGAGGGGCAGGAACTCTTCCGGCTAGACCCCGAAAGGATAATTCTCAAAATCCCCTTCTCCCGAACGGGCATAATGGTCTTGAGAGAATTCAAGAAGATGAATATAAATACTTTGATTACGGGGGTTTTCTCCGTTCCTCAAGTGCTGATGTCTGCAGAGGCAGGCGCCGACTATGTGGCGCCATATGCGAACAGGATCGAAAATCTGGGAATAGATCTCTCTGTTGTCGGTAGTATGCAGAAAGTCTTGTCCAACGGCGACTACGAGACGAAGTTGATTGCCGCAAGCTTCAAGACCCTGACACAGATCTCAAAGATGGCGGAGCTACCCATTTACGGAATGTCGCTTCCTGTAGGTATGTACAACGAGTTCTTTTCACACAGCGGTACATTGAAGGCGATCGACAATTTTGAGGCCGATTGGGATTCTATTGAAGACCGTGAATGGGTCCCTCTGAAATCATGAGCAACCATTCTCTCTGAAAGCGAGGTTTTCCCTTGAAGTATATAATGGCACATGACCTGGGAACAACTGGAGATAAAGCGACTTTGTTCAGCCAAACAGGTTCTCTCGTCGCTTCATCATTCGCCGGTTATGAAACCTTCTACCCCGGACCCGGAATGGTTGAGCAAGATCCTGAGGCATGGTGGACTGCCTTCTGCAAGACTACCTCCGAAATCGTCCAGATGGCAGAAATCGACAGAAAAGAAATCTCTGCACTCAGTATTAGCGGCCAGATGATGGCAGTAGTGCCGGTAGATAGATCGGGCAAACTGCTCAGAAGGTCAATAATTTGGGCAGATTCGAGAAGCAGCGAACAGGTAAGAGAACTTCTAGCGAAAGTTCCGGCAAGCGATCTGTACAAAATAACCGGTTCCAGGCTCTCACCAACATATCAGGGGTTGAAGATAGCCTGGCTGAAAAAGTACGAACCCGATCTCTATGAAAGAACTTTCAAGTTTCTTCAAGCAAAGGATTACATAAACCTTCGCCTGACAGGTAAGTTTGCGACAGACTTTTCCGATGCCGTCATGACAGCTCTATTTGATATCTCGAGGTTAGAGTGGTCTGAAGAACTGATTTTCGCTCTCGAAATTGAAAGCTCAAAGCTTCCAGATGTGCACGCTTCCATTACAGACCTTGGAGAAATAAGGAAAGAGGTGGCGGCTGACCTAGGCCTTCCAAACTCATGCAGAGTAATACTCGGGGCAGGAGACGGTTGTAGTGCGGCCGTGGGGGCAGGCGCCGTTGAAGTGGGCGATACTTACCTTTATCTCGGGTCCTCGGCCTGGATTTCCACAATTGCTGAAGAGCCTCTACTTGAGAAGGAAATGAGAGTATTTTCCGGGGCGCATGCAGTAAAAGGCCTCTACTTTCCGTCCGGCACTATGCAGGCCGCCGGAACCTCATACAGCTGGATTAAGGATACTATGTACTGTGATGGATCCATGAAAGAAAGCGATCGTGATATCTATTCTTATCTCGACACCCAACTCTGCCAATCTCAACGTCATAGTGAATCAATATTATATCTTCCGTATCTGCTTGGAGAGAGAAGTCCGATATGGAATTCCAATGCAAGAGGTACTTTCATAGGATTGTCGGCCTCCCACAAGAAGGTCGATATCGTGCGAGCGGTAATCGAAGGCGTTTCTATGAATCTGAAATGGATTCTGGAAAGTCTGGAAGAATCCTTGCCTATAGGTAAGATCAGGGTCATTGGAGGAGTAATAAAAAGCAGAATTTGGAAGCGAATGATCTCAAACATTCTCGGAAAGACTATCACCATTCCGCAAAACGTCGATGAAGCTACTTCTATCGGGGCGGCAATGATTGCCGGAGTAGGTGCCGGTCTTTTTAATTTCTCCGCGGTTCGGAATTTCGTCGTTGATGTCGAAGAAATCGAGCCGAGCGGGGAACAGCAAGAAGATTACCTGAGACTCTACGACTTGTTCAAAGAATCATATCTTGCTCTAGAGAAGACATTTGAAGGGCTTAATGGAGTCAGAAGGGGTTAGGCTAACGTTACGGGAGTTGTACTGAAACAGGGTGTCGCGGATCTTTTAGCATAATGGCTGCGACACCCTGTTCTTTTCTTCCTTCTGGAAACCTTCTTCAAAAAAGCCCTCAATGTAGGGAAATTCTTTTCCTGAACAAACCTATCTTTTGAACATACTAAGTTCATAACCCTTGTTTTTCGACAGGAATCACCTTGAAATGGCTTCCCACGTATGTTCAAAAGTGTTGCCTCCTAGGTCAATTACAGAATCATTTTGCTCCATTTTTCCCTTCTGCTAACCTCGTTTTGAACATCACTGCTCCACTAATTCTCAACAATTAATGAAGACCATTTGTGTATCCAGCTATAATGGCTAATTACAACTTATACGCTTTTGAACAACCCCAAAACTCTCTTCTAAACAGCCATCTCAAGGTTGTCTACATTCAATGTTCAAAGCGAAAAAGTTTTGAACATGACTCCAAACACTTAGCAGAAAAGAGATCTGTGAGTTTTCGACGAGTTTTGAACATACCTAATTATTATTATCTATAAAGATATATAGAATAAGAAAAAGACCTATACTACACTCCACCGAAACCAACTATATTGAAAATCACCAAGCATAATTGATTACACAACAACCTCGAAACTATTGCAAACATTGACATAAATCAAAAAGCATCTATGACTGAGAATTCTCTATCTACAATTATCGATTCATGATCATTTCCATTGGAGAAATCGATCTTATTAAGATCTACAAGAAACAGAGAGGAACAATCATAAGACCTGAAATAGAGCTTCAAATTTTTGTTGTCCTTTATGGTAACCCACTGAGTATTCTCGAAAGATGCGATGCCACTACCTCCTCTCTTTGAAACTCCTGCAGGAATGTCCACTGCATTTGGATTATCGTAAATCTTCATATCACCATCAATGAACTCGACAACATGCTTACACTAGACTTGTCATGCAAAGAGGGGTGAAGAAGGGGAACTTCCCCAAGCAATTCGTTTTCTTTGCCCCATATTGTCATACTTTCAAGAGCTTCTCTAACTGATCGAGTGTGTCAAAGTTTCCAAGAATCCAGGAACGAAGATCGAACAGCTCTATAACCTTTGTAGGATCTGAATCGGGAGAGACTTCTTCATACTCTGTTCCCGTTAACCAAAGGGCGCTTAAAGACAATCCCTTTTCATTCAATCCATCTGAAATTGCTATGGGAATATCAAAAGCATTCAATCCCGCAAATGCATATTTATTTTCCCACGAGACGGCTTCAGACCCATCAGGCATATGACTGCTAAAACTTGCACCCCTGTTGAAGAATACAACTTTCGAGTTCAGAGGATATGAGAACTCCATACTTCTACCTGAGATAACTAAACCATTGTTTTTTTCAGGCGAAAGAAGAAACTCAGTACATCCAAGCGAAGCGGAAATGAAAGCTAACAAAAGAAGAAAGACCAATGCGATTTTTCTCACCTAAATACCTCCTTTTTGCGGCAAATCTGACAACTGCAGTAACTATATGACCATGAATTCCATGAGAGGTTTCCAGAAATCAAATGCAGAAAACAAGAGTGTGATTATGAAGTATAAACAATATCAGGAGCCATACATAACCATTATACCCGAACTGAACTCGAGAACTTGACTTTCTCAGCAGTAAAAGAACAAAAAGAAAAGAGGGGATATAGATTGATGCATCCTTACCCCATCTCAAATTCAAAGAACTCATCCAGTCTTAATTACGAAGAAATCACTTCTTCTATGCAGACTCCTTGCCCATAAACGCTAGAACAATGTGGTTTACACCAAAAACAAGGAGAGTTATCCCAATAATTACGGCAACCGACAGACCGGCAATGAGCGGGTGTAGAACGAGTATTATTCCTCCAAAAAGAACAAGAACATTGAAGACAATGCTCAGAAAGTAGATTCCCTTTCCCGCAGGTTTCAGCCGATCGGCGTTTATCAGGTTGTTAATGGCATCCACAATAAACCATATCGCTATTATGAAAGCAAATACGTTTGTGGCAAAAAGCGGTCTGAAGAGAAATATTACCCCCGTAATAGCCAGCAATATTCCTAGAATTAGCGCGAAGAAAACCTTAGCTCCGGTTCGGTTTTCAAGTTTGAAGTAGGCAACTATCAACATGATTCCAAGAACAAGAACAACGATACCTAACATTATTGCAAGGGTAAGGAACGTTGCAAGAGGATTGCTAAGAGAGAAAATACCTCCAATTATCAGTACGAAACCCACGAGAAGAGAGATCCAGTCGAATTTCCTTGCTTCTGCCATGCTATCCACCACCTTTACCCGTTAGCATATAACGGGTCTATTGTAAATCATTTGCTCTTTGTAAGTATCAGACGCCATTGTGTTTCATGAAGCCTAACCGAACTCCACTTGACTTCTTTCATCACAACCGTGTTCATCCCGCGTGAAAAGAAACTGTATTCTCCCCAGCCGGATTCCTTCTGAGATATCTCACTACCCAACACTCTTAGCTCCTCAAAGGGCTCTTAAAGCTGGTCAGTAAAGAGATTTCTGCCTATCTCCATTTTATCTTGATCATTGAATATTAACCCATCTGGCTGCATGACCCAAAACTCATAAGGTTCATAGTTCTTGGGGATTAATAAGGGCGCGAGGCGGCCACTTTTTCTTTGAGGGAGCTATCATGGACATTACGTGAGTTCCTTCTGGACATATCGAAGGTATGTATACTGTGACATCGCTTTTGGCTATTTCGTCAAATTCCTCGACAAGCATCTCCAGCAGATTAGTTCCGGCCGGGATAGCAGAGGAATCTACAGCGGCGTACACGACCATGGCGGGAAAAGTCGGCTCAAGGGACTCCACCCATTTAACTCTTTCCTGACTAACATGTTCCTCGGGAATGATTCCTCCATAGAGATTCCAGACCGTTCCGCCGTAAATCACGAAGTCAGATCTAATTTTGCTCCCATCTTCCAGCTTTATCCCCGATGCCTTCCCATCATCAAAGAGTATTTCATTAACGCGATTTTCGTATAGCATGTAGCCGCCGTTTTTCTCGATCGCCTTTTCGAGTTTGCTCGGTATCATCTGAGAAGAACCTACGGGGTAAAAGCCGCCTCCTTCATGATTGTCTATGAACATAGTTACGGCCAGTACGCCGGGGGTTTCCTTTACAGTCGTATAGCAGTACGTGGAAGTAAGAACATCGAAAAACTGATAAAGCTCCGTTGCCTCGGGGTCGATAAACTTTTTCATAAGTTCTTCAGTGCTTTTGAATAAAAGCCTGATCATTTTGGCCTGTCGTACAGGATGCTTCAGCAGAGATCTGAGACTATCGCTTCTCTTCATTTCAGTGGGAGGGACGATTACAGGATCAGCAACTATCACTTCGTGATATAAGTCGGCAGAATAGTTGTAGAACTTCCTTAGCTGTTCTTCATATCCAGGAAAGTTATTTCCAAGCTTTTCTATAAATCGGTCGAGATCTGGCCAAAAGACAATTTTCTTCTCTCCGAAGGTCACGGAGTATAAAGCCTCGTGTCTTACCATTTCAATGTCTTCACCGATCTCGTTGAAAACAAACCTGTGAGAATTGAAGCCGCGGTTTCCGAATCCGAATACCATGCCAACTGCAGAATCAAACGTGAAGTCACTTCTTCTGAAGATCGAGCAACATCCTCCGGGAAGATAATGCTGCTCTGCAACGAGCACTTTTAGTCCCTTATTAGCTAGCATAGAGGCAGCCGATAAACTTCCGAGTCCAGATCCAATTACCGCAACGTCGTATTTGCTTTCGGGAAAGAACTTACCGTTCATATACACCCCCCGATCAATAAATACATCTTGTCTATTAGAATTCTAAATTATTGGAATGCCCTTCTCCTAGAGTTTTATGCAGCTTCGGAAAAGCAGATTGGCAGAGGATAAGGAATAGTAAAGGCGGAGCAAAATGCTCCGCCTGAAAGATCTGCTTATCGCTTGATAGTGGTACGAGGTTACCTTTAAGGAATCATCACCGTATCTATTACGTGGATTACGCCATTTGCCGCAATTATATCCGTTACGATTATTCCAGATCCTTGAATCTTGACTTCGGTTGGGTTTATCATCAGCTAATCGCCATTAAGAGCAGTCAAAGATCTCATTCCCAGTAAATCTTCAGCCATGTATTCTCCCGATACGACATGGTATAGGAGGATGTTCTTTAGAGTTGGTATGTCCTTGAGCAATAATTCGATAGTTCCTTCGGGTAATTTTGCAAAGGCTTCATCATTAGGGGCAAAGACTGTAAAGGGACCATCACCCATAAGCGCTTCGACTAGACCGGCTTCCTGAAGTGCCGTAACTAGTGTCGTAAAGGAGCCTGCATCGATAGCAATTTCAGGGATTCTCCTTGTCTCTTTTTCCGGGGGAAGGATGACCGTGTCAATAACATGAATTACTCCATTGCTTGCCTCAATATCAACTGCCGTTATCATTGCATTACTGACGTAAACCTTGCCTTCTTCTACTTTTATTGGTATAGAGCTGCTTTCTACGGACTTGAGCGATTCAAGAGATACCACGTCTGAAGACATATACTTTCCAGGAACCACATGATATGTAAGAATTCTCGTAAGCGCCGGTATATCGTTTAGGAGACTTTCAACAGTTCCTTCCGGAAGCTTTGCAATTGCTTCGTCAGTTGGAGCGAACACAGTAAAAGGTCCATCTCCTATTAGAGTCTCCACTAGACCTGCCTTTTCAACTGCCGCTACGAGTGTACTGAAATTGCCTGCTGAAACCGCTACTTCTACTATGTTCTTGGAGAAACCAGTGAAGACTAATCCTATTAAAACTAATACCAGAAATACCTTTTTCATCACTATCACCTCAATCAGAATTTTTTATACTACATTTTTCAAAACTATATCGTTTACAATTTACTTTTATTCTGCCAAACTTGCCGTTGTCAATAGGGTTGTGCACAATGGAAAATCTGAGACTCTGATTTCTCTTTGCCTCTTTGAAAAAGCCACACAGAAATAATCATTCGAATGCTTAACTACTTCTTAATCTCCGCTTTACTTCGATGATCATGGTTATCTTGAAAGATTAGTAGTTGACAAGAGATAAGCGACTTTGGAAGTGAGGTTTGAGAAGACAATGATTGGTTCCTCAAATTGGCTATCACTTACGTGTAGATCTCAACTCGGCCGAGCCCTTTTCGGTAAGCTTGAAGTGTCCGTCCTACTCGGTTATCAACATTTCTTTGTCTAGCGCCTCGAGGGCGGTCTTAACTATCGATTCGTCAGACTGCGAATCGGAAATTCCAAAGGCTCTGAGTAGTTCAATATCTTCATAAGCCATGGATGCCTTTGCTTCGCACTCGAGCTGATCGCGAGTCTGTATCTTCTCTTGATCGATCATGAAAAGAAACCAGCGCTTTAGCTGCTTCACTCTGAACTTGTTGAAGAGGGAAAGCCATATCTTTCGAAGTCGATCCGCTCTCCTTCTAATTTTTAATTAGGTCACCAGTGGGCCTTTATGTGAAACATTCTGTATAAACAGCAAAATTTCGATCAGATTTCCAAAGAAAAAGCATAAAGGTGTCCTATAACTCAAGGCACCCATAACCTCTAAGCTTTAAACTTTTCCGTCGCGCCAACCATGAGCGCGAACGATTTTTTATTTAATTTTAGTTGTCTTATTCCCAGTGGTTCTAGCACAACCCATTAGAACAGTTCTGATTTTGGGAAACAGTGTAATGGTTTTCTTGTTAAAGTTTCTTCTTACTCATAATAGGTAATCAGGTAAACTGTCTTTGTTATCGGCTTCCACAGGTCCTTGTCTTCAAGGTAAACGAAGTACTTTTCCTGAATACAGTTTCCTCTATCGTCGTAAAGGTATTCATAACTGTAAGTGAGCGGACTTCCACTGATATTTCTGTTATAGTTGGTTTCTTTTAGCTTTAGTCCTTCACTATTGTATTCGGCCGAGTATACAAGATTGCGCGACTCAGAAAGACAGTCGACCTCGAGAACCATATTGCCATTATCGTATTGAGCTTCATGCTCGGATAAGATCTTTCCACTTGCATCGGATAGGATAAATCTTACTAGATTCCCCTCATCATCGTAAGAAGCTTCGTAAACAGAAACGATCGTATCGCTCGCACTGTAGCTGTATGCCTTTATCAAATTACCTTCTTCGTCGTATTCATAACCGTACTTATAAGAGAAGTCTCCGTACTTGCCATAGCCGATCTCCAGAAGCAAGTTGCCGAGGTCATCATATCGATACTCGTTTCTGAATTCAGTTTGAAGTCCTTCCTTTTCTTTGTACTCATAGACAATATACTTGGTTTCCTCAGTCATGTAACCGAGTTCGTTATAGCCGGCTAAATATCTAGTACTGTTTGATGAATCATACTGAACATCGTTCCCTTCGACGAAGTTTCCACTTTCGTCGTACTTTGCAGAGTATTTTGAGATTATCGAACCATCTGAGGCGTACTGAATTCCTTCGATCTGTCTCCCGTTCTCGTCGTACTTGTATTCATAGCTATGTTCTAATGCTGAGTCGTTTGCTATCCTCTTACCTTGCATGGTAAGCATATTACCTTCACTATCGTACTGATAGGAATAGTCAAACTCCAGAACACCATCGCCGGAGAGTTTGCTCTCACGGATGGTGTTTCCTGATTCATCGTACTCAGCGGTCAGAGTGGCAAACTTTATCCATAACTCCCCGTCCTGAGTATTATAGTTTCTTATCTCAATCCTTTTCACTCCGGATGTATTGATCTTGTCCAGGTAAGAATCAACCCAGAAGGCTCCACAAAAGCTTCCTATAAACAAGGAGACGATAAGTATGAAACAACTAAGTCTGAAAGCACTTGATAACAATTTAATCACCTTCCATCGGCGCAGTTTCACTTTGTTTTATTGAAGAAGTTCTTTTGAATATCTGAGAGAATGACTGCAACCGCTCTGGCCCCCGCGTCATATGCGCCAATGCTCCTGTCACCCAGATATCTGGCCCTTCCTTTCGTCGCAACAATCGTTTTTGTAGATTCAGCTCCTTCTTCTGCTTTGGTTGCGGCCTTGTCAAAGGCCGCTTCTATTGGTTCGTTCAGCTTTGCACTTTCCTTCAAAGATTCTTTGAAGGGGATAAGCGCATCTAGAAGAGTTTTGTCACCCAATTGAGCTTTACCGACCTTCTGTACTCCATCTACCATTGCCTGGAAGAGTTCAGCAATGTCGGCTATTTCGAGAGTCTCCTTTCCTTTAGAAGCTCTAGAAGCGCTCAAAAAAGCATTGCCCCAAATTGGACCAGAGGCTCCACCACATTTTTCCATTATTATCATGCTGCAGTCTCTCAAAAAGGTTCCAACATTGCTCTTTTCGAGATCCTTCCATTTTGACTTGACTTCAGAGAAGCCTTTCGCCAAAGAAGCTCCGAAATCACCGTCTCCGGCAACAGAATCGAGATCACAGAAGTACTGTTCGTTTTCTAGTATAGAATCGACAGCGATTCCAACTATTTCTATGAATTCATCCTTCGAGATTACGGTCATCTTCTAAGCCTCCGTTTCCTTCCAGGCAGCGGTTTCACAGGGTGCAGAGAGAAGTCTCTTCATCTGTTCGTCGAGAATAAGAACGGAAATCGACGCACCTTCCATATCTATAGACGTCATGTAGTTTCCAACGAGAGTCTTTGCCACTGCTATTCCCTTACTGTTAAGAATCGTGGCTACCTCATTGTTCAGAATAAAGAGCTCTTGCAGCGGAGTTCCACCAAATCCATTTACCAACACGGCAACCTCTTCATCCTTTGATACGGATAATTCGCCAAGTATTCTTTCGATAATCAATTCAGCGGTTTCTTTCGCCGAGAGTAATCTGTCTCTAAATATTCCGGCTTCTCCGTGAATTCCGACACCAACCTCAATCTTGTCCTCTTCAAGGTCGAAAGTCGGTTTTCCTCTTGCTGGGACGGTACAGGAAGTCAGTGCAATCCCCATAGTTCTAACATTGTCGATAACTCTTTGGGCGATCTCCTTTACCTGCTTGAGAGAAGCTCCCCTTTCTGCCAGAGCTCCAGCAATTTTGTGAACGAAGATCGTTCCAGCCACGCCCCGTCTGTCTTCCTTCTTTTCGATTGATATATCATCATTCACACAAACGCTATCAACTCTAATATCGTAGTCTTCGGCCATTGCAGCAGCGCTTTCGAAATTCATCACGTCTCCAGAATAATTCTTTATAACCAGCAAGACCCCTTGCTCTGAATGGTTGTGTTTTATGGCGTTGAAGACTTGCATTACAGAAGGTGAAGCAAAGACATCACCACATACGGCCGCATCAAGCATTCCCCTGCCTACGAACCCTGCATGAGCAGGTTCATGACCACTTCCACCGCCACTAATTAGGTTAACCTTGTTCTTGTTGGGATTCTTTCTCGAAATCACCATGAATTCCTCGTCGAGTGCAAGGTTCTCCGGGAAAGCCTTCACCATTCCCTGACACATTTCGATTACCACGCTTTTGGGATCATTGATCAGCTTCTTCATCTCTCTACACCACCTCAGCTATTCTTATACCATATCTCTTACTAGTTCTTGCTCGGTTGGTTTCCGCCTCTTATCGGCATCTACGATAAGCGAAATGTTTCCATCTTTCATAATTACTATCCGGTTGCTCAATCCTATGAGTTCGAGCAAGTCGTCTGTTATTAAGATGATGGCAAGGTTCTTATTTGCCGCTTCTCTTATGAAGGTGTATATTTCCTCTTTTGCTCCGATGTCTATGCCTCTGGTGGGATTGTCGAGAATCAGAATATCGAGATTCTTCATAATCCATTTGGTCAGTACGATTTTTTGTTGGTTTCCTCCACTCAACGAAAAGCACAGATCTTCGCTAGTTGCCTTAATTCGGAACTTCTCTATTCCCTCTTTGATCAATTTGGATTCTTGCCTGTTGTTTATAAAGCCCAGGCGACTGCTGAACTCACCAAGTCTTGTAATCGTAAGATTTTCTGCGACCGTTGACAAGCCGATTATTCCGTTTTCCTTCCTTTCGGAAGGAACATACCCGACTCTTAGCTTGGTCATATTTCTTATCGTGGCTTTAGACACGGAATGGCCATCTATAATGATTTCTCCTTCTGTTGGCTCTCCCACCCCAAAAAGGGTCTCGCCCAGGAACTTCTTTCCAGAGCCAATCAGTCCACCTATTCCAAGGATCTCCCCACGACGGACTTCCAGAGAAACAGAGTCATAAAGGCCCTTCTTGGAAAGATTTCTCACCCTCAAGACGGGATCCTCATCCCCATTGAATTCCTTTTGATCTTCAACTCTGTAGGTGTCGGCACTTAACTCTCTTCCTACCATAAGCGGGTGGATCTCTCTCTCTTCCGAGACCTCGGGATCAACTTCTCCAACCAGCTGCCCATCTTTGAGAATTAGAATCCTGTTACAGGCATTCATCAGTTCTGAAAGACGGTGTGAGACAAATATGAATGTTGCCTTGTTTGAAAAACTCTTAATTCTGTCGAGAAGAATCTCTCTTTCCTTTTCTGGGAGCGCAGCAGTTGGTTCATCAAGAAGTATTAGAGGGGTCTCGATCTTGTACATGTCTGCTATGACAAATGCCCTGATGATCTCAAGCATCTGACGCTCGTGAAATGAGTATTGGGAGACTTCTTTTCTTGGGTCGATATCGAGCCCAAAACTCTCCAGATAACGTTTCGCTTCGGAGATCATCTGCCTCTTCTTCAAAGTACCGGCCACCTGGAATCTCTTCTCGTGTGAAAGAAAGAGATTTTCGTAAACAGTCAGGCTTTGGACAAGGTTCTGCTCCTGGAAGACCATCGAAACTCCAAGTATGTTAGCCTCTCTGAAGCTTTGAGGAGCATACTTTTTTCCTTCCAGAAACATCTCTCCTTTATCGGGTGGTTCAACTCCCGCTATAAGCTTTAGCAGAGTTGACTTTCCCGCCCCATTTTCACCGGCGAATCCAATAACGTCGTTCTTATTGATCTTGAAGGTAACATCTTTCAGTGCCTGCACACCAGGATAGTTTCTATCGATTCCCTTGATCTCAAAGAGGATTTTGCTATTTTCTTTTACTTTTTCATCCATAAAGATAAACCTCGCATTCTCAGTATCACCTTTTTGAATCGAAGATCACTTAACGGCGATCATCTTCGGTCTTCCAACATTGGACATAAGCGCACCGGCAATTATCAGAGCACCCATTGCAACGTTCCTGAATTCAGGCGTTACACCCATGAAATTCAGGCCGCTTATCAGAACGGTAACCAGCATCGCTCCGAGAACTGTGCCGATTGGTCCTCCTCGGCCTCCGCTAAGAGGAATGCCGCCCATGACAACGATTGCTATTACGGGCAAGGTATAAGTATCACCAGTATAAGGGCATGCAGCTTCAAGCATAGATGCGTCAAGTGCCCCGGCTAGTCCTACGAGCGAACCATGAATCATAAATACAAAAGTCTGAATCTTTACAACGCTGATCCCTGAATACTGGCATACGTACTCGTTGTTGCCGATGGCGTAAATCATTCTGCCAAGCACTGTTTTCTTGGTTATCAAAAGTGTTATAAGCACCACAATGATAGGTATGGTGATCAGGTTCGATATGCCGTCTAGAAAACTTCCCCTTGCAACTGCGAGAAAGGATTCAGAACTGACGTTGTAAGGAGACCCTTTTAGCATCAAAACTGCAGTTCCATTTAAGATTCCCATCATGGCGATAGTGGATAGAAACGTCGGGATTTTCAGGAAAGTAGCCAGAAAACCGTTTATCAGACCTACCAGAGCCCCCACTATCATCCCCACAATAATCGATGCGCCACCTAGCGCAGAGCTAGCCATTGCGGATGCCACGGCAGTAATCGTTATCGTCGCTCCGACTGATACGTCAATACTTCCCATCAGAACGACCATAGACATACCCATCGATGCAATCAGCAGAATGGCCATTTGTACGAGCAAGTTGTTGAAGTTCTTTGCAGACAAGAATGTTGGATACTGCAAACCGAATATCAAGAACAAAACCACAAGTAGCAAGGGAGTCCACAGCTTTGAAAGTGGGAACTTTCGCTTCCTGTTTCGATTATCCATCATCATCCACCTCCCTGCCTACTTGGTGAGAAGTAATCTTCCGCGTCGATGAGGAAGCATTACGAGTGAAATGGCTGCGATTAGCAGTATGCCTTTTGCAATGTTTTGGACATTCGATGTACTTCCAATTAGACTCATTCCATTATCGAACATACTGATGAGAAGAACCCCTATGAGTGTCTTCAATAAACCACCAGAACCTCCCATGATGGAAGTCCCACCAACGACCACGGCTATTAGCGTATTGAAGAGGTACTTGTCTCCAAGTCTTGCTGGTGCCATTCCCAGATAAGAAGAAAGTAAAACAGAGGCAATACCGACCAATAACCCGGAGAATGTGAACGCGATTATCCTATATTTATTTGTATTGATTCCCATTTTCTTCACGGACTCTTCGTTGCTTCCTATTGCCAAAATGTATCTTCCCACTACTGTCTTCCTGCTTATGAATACGAAAACTGCAAATACAATGAAGGCCCAAATAATGACATTTGGAATGCCTTCGATCATCTGTCCCGTCGAAATCCAGGCAAAGTCCCTGTTTCTAATGGATATGTTATAACCATTTGTTAGACCAGTAGCTATTCCCACATAGACATACATCATCGCCAGTGTAACGATGAAAGACGGAAGTTTCAGAAGTACCACCAGTAGACCGTTAATCAGTCCCGAAAGGAATCCTACGACTATCGCAAGAACTATCATCCCTAATCCACCCTGAGGAAAGAAGTAAGCGGCAACAATCGCACAGGATGAAAGCATGGCGCCCACAGAGAGATCTATGCTTCCCATGAGTATGGGAAAAGTCTCTCCGGCGGCAACCAGAAGGAAGACGCTCGAGACTGTCAGAATACCTGTGATATTCCTTATTCTTGAGAATGGCGGATATAAGATTGCGAAAACCACAAAGATTCCAACAAGCAACAAGTAGGGAAGTACTTCAATAAGGTTCTCTGCTTTTAGTCCTTTTTTTAAGAGATTTTTGAGAGCCAAATTCCTCATCCTTCCAGAAAGAGTAGACTGATCCCCCGTCGCTGGAACAGTCTACTCCAGCATTCAAAAGTGTTTTTTTAGATTCATACGGTGCTTAGTTATTACATCCTTCTCCAAAATCTGGAATGTCGAAGCGGTAGGGAACGTCAATAACTTCATGAACAAGCACATCGTTTTCCATTCTCTTTACGATATCTGCTCTGAGACCTTCTTCCAGGTTGTTCGCAACAAATACGTAGTTGTATGGGGAGCTCTCGAATGGAGGTACGACCCACGCGGCTGTGAACTTTTCAAGGTAAAGCTCGTAGATCTCCTGGTAAAGACCGGATTCCATAGCTTCCTTGTATTCCTTGGGAACTTCGTAACCTCTGGGCTTGTCAAGGTAAATCCAGTTGGTAAATCTCTCGGGGTATATGGGAACTAGAAGTCCCTGTGGATCCCAGTCGTCTGGATGAAGCGTTCTTGACATCTTCTTCCAGTCGTAGTCATATGGAGCGTCCTTTCCGAAAGTCTCGATGTACCAGTCAACGTTTTCAGGGGTAATGAAGGTCTGCATTGTTGACATCATCGTTTCAGGAACGGTCGGTTTCCAGCCGTTCTTCATGTCGTATACAGTAACGGCCTGTCTTCCGGCCATCCAGAATCCGTAAATTCCAGCGACAACGTCGAGACTTCCATCCTTGATATCGACGAGGTTGGACTTGTTAGCATCGGTTGTGACCTGGAAAACGTGGTCCAGTCCGGCCTCTTCACAGGCAATTGCCGCACCAACATTCATGCTGGTATTTGCGCCAAATATTCCGTCTATCCTGTCACCGAACTTTGCGATCCAGTCTTTGGTAACAGAGTAGCCCTTGTCTCTTATGAAGTCTGCATATTCCTCTCCGATAACAGTGATATTCGGGAAGTTCTCCATAAGAGCTGCTTTGTAGCCTCTAACTCTGTCGTTACCTGCTTTGGAGCCAGGGAATCCCCAGAGAACACAGGTCTCGCCCTCTCCATTGAGAAGTCTGCCCATTTCCAGACCGCCTAGATAACCATCGACATAAGCGTCAGGTCCAATGAACTGACCGTAGTATGGACCAGCGTCTAGTGGTGTCCACCAGTCGGCTATCTCTAGGATATTCGCGTAATAGACTTTCTCTCTGTTGACGAAGTTCGATGCCTGAATAACGGATTCGATTGTTGGTGAGTAGCCGAATATCATCTTGACACCAGCGGCAGCGAAGGACTCGATTTGGAACAGGAACTTTTCGGGGCTCCTGTCGTCGCTGGCTGCTATGTACATGTTTCCAAGAGCCTCGACAGCCTCCCTTGCGCCTTTGTCAAAAGTAAGGAAGAAGTCGTTTGCCATCTGTGCATACGTGCATACCATTGTTTCCGTTGAAAGTGCAGTAACACCAAACAAAGCAATAAGAGCAATTAACAGAACACTGAGCTTTTTCACCTGTCTTATCCTCCTTCAAAAGAAGTACTCTCATAGATCAAAACATTTACACGAACAGCTTTTTTCTTTGTGTCAACCTCCCTTCAAACAAACGAATCAAAGAATGATTCTTATCTTGTATTCGCCTCCGTAACCTTCGCCATAGTAATCGGTTTTCAATGCGTGCAGTTGTCCCTTGAAATAGCGGTTTCCAACAGGAGTCTCCCACTTCTTTCCATAGGCCTCAGTTACGTCGCCGGTGACTTCTCCAAGTTTTCCAAAGCGAGGCATTAAAACAGGGGTAGGGCCGTCAATTGCGAAAGGCGGGTAGTGCCATGTTCCTTTGTTCAAAAGAACGCCTTCATTCGGTCCAATGAGAAAGGCTCTGGTCTTCTCCGCTTCGGGGATCTTCGACTTCGGAGCAAGAACAAAGATGAACTGCTTTCCACCCAGAGGGAAAAAGAATTCGTAAGTTTCGTAATGAACCTCAGTCCAGTTTAGAACCTCACCTATTGGCTTAGGGTAGACAAAGAGCATACCCATCGAAAAGCGGTCCTCTTTGTTGTCCTTGAAAGGAATTAGATCCCAGTATGCCTTGATCATGCTGTTTTCGACTGCGGGTTTTGCGTCCACAGGATGCAACTCATACTTACCTTCTTCCGTGTCTTCATCTCTACCGATGATTCTGCCAAAGGTGCTGAAATCTCTCATACTTACTTCACTTAGTTTTTCCAGTTTTACGTCAACCACTGCCATAATCTCTCTCCTCCATTCTCAGATTTTTTGCTCACACGGTGAACAGATATCTATTTTCCGAAAACTGATTCCTGTAACTCCCAAAACAAAAAAGGTGCCTGCAACTAGCCAGGCACCCATAACCTTTATATTTCCTTACTCAGCAACACCAATCATAAGCATTGCTTTTAAGTATATTCACTTTTCATATATTCACTTAACAATTATGCACAAAAGGATGCGTTTAGCAAAGTCCCGTGTGATGATCTCTGTTCTATTTATGAGTCATTAATAACGATTATGAGAAAAAAGCTCAAGCTTTCGCGAATTCTGTACAGCTGGAACTACGGACCTACATACCGTAATGCAGAGTATTGTCTGCTTCTATGATTTCCCTCGCAACAACAACAAGCTTCAGATTCTTATCTCTACTAATCTTCTGGAGCAACTTCATCGCCTCTGATTCCTTGATCCCATTACGGTCCATCAGAATCCCTTTTGCCCTTTCTATGAGTTTTCTTGCCTCTAGAGCCTCTTCCTGCTCATGGAGCTCCTTCTTCAAAAGCGCAAACTCCTTGAATCGGCCCATCGCAATGTCTATGGCGGGCTTCAGTTCCTTCTCATCAACGGGTTTTACCAGATAGTTGAAGACCCCTACGGAGTTGGCTCGCTTAACGGTTTCTTCGCTGCTGTAACCTGTAACGATTATTGATGGTACGAGTTTGACTTTTGCTATTCTCTCAATAGCTTCGATTCCGCTAAGCGCTGGAAGGTTAACATCTACGATCAGTAAATCCGGATCCTTTTCAAGCGCTAGTTTTACGAAGGTTTCGCCATCCATAGCCTCTCCTATAACATTGTGACCGAGATCAGTCAGTGTTTCTTTGAGCCCTCTAAGGACTATGTACTCGTCTTCTGCGATTAGTATGTTTAAAGAATTATCCATAGGAACTGACTCCCCTTTCGGCTAGGTTTAGCGCATAATCGCTAATAATTCTTTTATGAGCCTTTTGTTAGCAAAAGGCTTTCTTTTGGAATCAGGATCTTTACTTTTGCTCCTTTTTCCGAGGCGATTTCAAGAGTACCGTCGAACTGATTTTCAACGATAGATCTCGCTAGAGAAAGCCCCAGTTTTTCGTCTTTTTCGGAGAAGGATCTATTGGGAAATCCCGTACCATTATCCTCGACGATTATTTCCACATTATCGTCAAAGCTCTTGCAGGAAATCGATATTAAACCGTTCTCTAAATCTTTGAAAGCGTGTTTCACGCAGTTGTTTATCAATTCGCTTATCGTCAGCGAGATCCCGCTTGCTTTGTCGTATGGAATAAAGATGTCATCGAGATCTTTCCTTACCTGAAGAGTACCATCTACTATGTTGAAACGCACAATAGTATCTACGAGACTCTTCAGGTTTATTATACTTCTACCAAGCTCGTCGTGAGAAAGAAGATCATGAACGGCGGCGATACTTTTCACCCTGGAAACAACATTGTCCAGAAGATCTTCGACTTCGCTGCCTGTCTTTCTATCCAAACTCCTCTTCTGGATATTTATAAGACTTACAATGGTTTGAAGATTATTCTTTATCCTGTGGTGGCTTTCCTGAAGCAACACCGAACTCCCCATAAGCCGGGTATTGTCTATTGCAAGGGCGACCTGCCTCGAAAGCGTATGAAATATCTTTTTCTGCTTTTCAGTTGGCTCGTAGAATTTACGATAGCCTACCTGAAACAAGGCAGTGTGGTGAGATCTTACTGAGACTGGGTCACAAACAATTGTCTCGGTATTTCGAATGCTCTTAAAGAGCTTTTCAAAAAGCACATCATCGAAATTTGAAACAAAGAGCTTCTTGTTGTCCATTATTCTCATTACAACTTCGTCATTAAGGGCGGCTTCAACTAACTCAGTCTCTTTGTGTTTTATTGTGTCCATAATCGTTCTGGTCTTTTCATCGACCAGGTACACATAACAGGAGTCGGACTCCATAATTTTGCATGTGTAGTTTTCAAGCATTTTCAAGACGTCATTAATCTCGTAATTAGAAGTAAGATACTCGGCCGCCCTCAAAACGGCGTCGATAATGTCCTCTGTTTCTATTTCCTCGGTCTCTCGTTTTATCGAATCTGATTTTTTCCATCCTAGTATGAGTCTTAGAAGTTTCTCCGGCTTGTCTTTCGCTTCTTCGGAGCTTAGAGTTCCACATAGCACCCCTTCGGATAGAACACTTATTCTGTCGGAGTATTTCATTGCCTCGTCCCACTTGTTTGTGACATAGAGTATTCCCGTTCCCTTTTCCTTCAGTTCGGTGAGTATTCTAAGAAGAAGATCCTGTGACTTGGAACTTAAATTGGCAGTAGGTTCGTACAGAACCACCAACCGAGGCTCATAAATACATAGCCTCAGAAGCTCTATAAGCTTTTTCTCCTCGGTCGAAAGCTTATACACGTGAGTCTTCTCTGAAATGCCAAGGTCGAATCTTGCGATGAGTTCTTTCACAGTGTGGTTTATCTTCGAATGGTTAATCAGCTTGATAACATTGGAATGACTTCTCAACATGTACATGTTCTCTGCCACGGTCAAGCCCTCTGCGACCATCGGTTCTTCAAGGAGGAACAGGATATCTGTCGAACCTCCAATCTTCATTTTGCCCGTGACATCTATTCCATCAAAAAACACTCTTCCGGAAATCTTCTTTTCAGCTCCGGTGAGAACATTAACAACAAGCTCCTTTCCGGCGCCATACTCTCCAACAAGGGCGTGAACTTCAGAAGAGTTGACTTCCAGATTGATCTCCTTGAGATTGACATTGCCCGTGTCATTGCTACTAAGTTCTTTGATATCAAGAATACATTGCTCCATAGCGGATCCCTCGAATTCTGCAGCCTTTTTCCTTTCATACAGCTGCAGCAACAATAAATAGATCACGGATCAGAAAAGAAAGTCGAACAAACATTTGCTTGTTGAGAATGAGTCTCATAATCATTCTACAACACAATGTATCGAAACTATATGTATGTGTAGGTTTCTACATTTTCAGAGTCACATCTAACTCGAAAAAACCTTGATCAGCATTAAGAATAGTAGGATTCGAGACTCGCGAAAACTAATGTTATGTGAAGTACAACTTTTGAAGTAAAAACATCACAGTAGAGAATGATAATAAAATATTAATTAGTGTTAAAATTTATATGTAAAGCAGATTGACGAGTCTCTTCATTTTGAACGAGATTCGGTGGGGTCTGCCTGCGTTAGAATTGACGTCCTGATGCTTAACTGGTTTGGCTTATCCGTCAGGGCAAGGAGGAATCTGAAATGTCTTACAAGCACTATTATGTTGGTGACTCCGTTTTGTCGACGGGTGACTACGAGGTTCACACTGGTGATTGTGTTGAGCTGGCAAGAGTAGAGTCAAAGACTTATCTTGGCTATTATGATAACTGTCAGGATGCGATTAGGAAGGCAAGTGATATCTATCCGAACGTATGCGGCTGCAAATACTGCTCGCCTGGTTGTCACAGGAGATAATTTTCCCGTAATTGCGGGGCTATCGGTTCTTTTATTGCAACACTGTAGGTTGGCACGTGTGCGATCTGAAGAAACTGTTCAAAAGCTCTTCAGGTTTAATTGCCGTTTTGGTTTCAAGTGCCTATTGATAATTCTTTATGGCTTTGGCTTCTATTCGAAAACACTGCTCGTGCTAAAATCAATCGAACCTGTATGGTTATCGATACCAGATAGTTATCTACTTTCTAGAGGGAGAGACCTATTTGAATGACGGCAGAACAAAGGTTGGAATAGGTTTTGCGACGGGGCGAAGGCACTTTCAGAGAGTTTTGCGTAGCTACGTCTACAACTGGAAAGAGTCTGAACTGGTTGACAGCAAAGAACTAACGCTGAATCTATTTGTTGCGTATGATCTGAATTACAAGAATACAAAGAAGGCAAATTACACCAAGATCAGTTCCAGTGTGGACGAATTACTGTTCTCCAAACATTTCATAGGTCAGAAGGAAGTTGAAGAAGAAAAGAGGTCGCTCATTAAGCGCGGGATTGTCGATTCGGAAGAAGCTTCTTTGGTTTTTGCAAAAGGATATGCTTCCCAGAGAAATATCGTTCTGTACAGCGCTCTGAAGAATCACATCGATTGCCTGCTCTATCTTGACGATGACGAGTATCCAGTTGCCGTTACGAACTACATGGGCTCTGTTTCGTGGATGGGCCAGCATCTTCTGAAAACTCACTTGAACTACATTGATCAAGCCGACATCACCTACGGTTATCACTGTGGATACATTTCTCCGATCCCCTTCATAGAGTTTTCTCCAGCACTACCGGAGGATACTTTCAGACTCTTCATTGAGGCAATTAGCAACGACATAGTCAAGTGGGAGACTCTCAAAAGACTTATAGTTGCCGGAGGAGTATCGTACGCCGATCCGAAAATACTGAACAGTGGTGAAATCTTTGAAGTTGAAGAGGTAAATCATGCCAAATTCATCTCTGGATCGAATCTCTGTCTAAATCTAAAAGATCCAGGCAGACTTTTCCCCTTCTATAATCCACCTGGAGCGAGAGGTGAAGATACTTTCTTGAGTACCTGTCTGAGCGACAGGAGGGTGCTCAAAGTGCCAAGTTACGCATTTCATAACGCATTCTCAACGTACAACCACATTTTGATGGGTGTTCTCCCAACCGGTCTCAGACCTATAAGAGCCGATTCGAGAGATATAGTTAGACGTTTCTACAGATCCTGCATTGGATGGATCAGGTACAAGCCTTTGCTTCTTTACATAACCGATCGCGACAACTATTCGAACAAGATTGAAGAGATGAAGATCAACCTTAGGGAAACATTACCTTCTATTTCATCGTACTTTGGTACCGATTCGTTCTACAACATTTCCAAAGAGCTGAACAAGTATCATAAGTCGGTCGAGAAACACTACGAGCAGTTCGAAAGAGTAAAAGAGATTTGGTCGAAGATATCGGATTATCTCCGCGAAGCTTACTAAGGCTCTTGAATACAAGTTTAATCTGAAACTTTTATGGAACCCCTAAACAGAAAAGATCAGAACTTCTCGGGCTTTTCTGCCTGAAGATCGAAAATATGTCCGCATTCTCTGCAAACGCGCACTATAACCTTAGATCCCATCGAAAGAGGCTTTCCTAAAGGCATAAGAGCCGCAAAACCTGACCAGTAACCCTTTCCAATGTCCAGTGAGCCGCAGTTTGGGTATTTGTCCGTTCGAATCATCTAATACCTCCAGTCATCATCTAGAATCGAAATGTTTCTATCATCTATTAGAAATTACAAAAAAAATCGGGAGTCTTGGTTTTTTTGTCTGCCGCCACTCGACTCTTCAACCTTGTTGATAATTCGCTCACCATGAGTATTGCAGTCATGTCATGCGCGTCGTATAGATAGCATTTGAAAATCCTAACCAAGGCGGGAGATAAGCCCCATTATTCTCTTGAAGAGATGAAGGCGGCGAAGAGAACCACAACACCTCCCGCAAGAAGTACTGCCCAACCAAGCCAGTGAAGTTGCGGTCCACCGATGATATTCGCTATTTCCTCTCCAGAACTACCGGGAACATTGCTCTGAATAAGCTCTTTAAACTGTGTTCTCAAAGAATTCTCGTCGGGAAGGTCCCTAATCACGGTAATCAACCTCGCTATTACAACGCCAATCGAAGCAAGTCCGGAAAGAAAGACCATAGATCTCATTTTCACGATTCCCATGATACCCGCAAAGATAGCAATTGCCATTGTTAGTGCGCCATATAGATCTCCGCCGTTGAAATAGGTTGCTTCGCCTCCTCCTGGGAAACGTACTATCGGCAGGAACAAACCAGCTATAATCATTGCCGCTCCGACGACGGCGAGAAAAATGCCCTTTTTCATAGTCTCCACCTCTTTTCTAATATCCAACGGGCATAAGACTTTAATCAAGTCTAGGCTAATGATATCAGAATACCACTTGAAGGCGTTGTATGTTTTATCTCATCGGGAGAGCTCTGATCGTAAAACTGTAGGTTATCAGATCGCTAACTCCAAGGTTTTCATTTCCGAATTCGCTCTCGAAAAATGGGAACTGCATTACCTTTTCCAGAGACTGAACATCGTTCGGTCTTTCTTCTGGTATTGTGTCAACTGAATTCTGAACTACCATTCTCAGCGGATCGAAGTTCTCGAAGTAGAAATCCTTATAGATTCTGCTCCCTTCCTCAGTTACACCGACAGAGTACATTACACCCTGTCCTACTGAAGTATCTACTGGAATCCAGCCGTAACTAGGGAGATGAAATTCAGCCCGGAAAAGAGAGGTGAACCCCCCCCCGGGTTTTCTCGCCGGTATTCCAATTGAGCGGCAGAAAAATTGATTGCATTCCATAATCTCCATATCCGTGTTCCATAGCAAAAAGGCTTTCTGGAATACCTTCCGCCTCTAGAGAAGCTTGGGCAATTAGACTGTAGTAGATATTCTCTACGACGTAATCGTAAAGAAGTCTGCCTGAAGATATGGGTTTTTCTCTTCTCCGACGATCCTTCCGACAAGGTCCTTCATCTCTTCGTTGTAATAAATTGATTCGGTAGAAAGGGTACTCTCCATGTATGTAGGGCTTTCCATGTCATATTCTCCGATTTGCGAAGGATCGACGTCGAATTCCTGCCTGAAATGCCTGAAAGAGAACACTATTTTTATGGCTAGATCCTCCCCAGTGAGCCTAGATCAAAAGAAAGAAGCATGCAGGCAATCTTCCCATCGGTCCTAGGATAGTCGACAAGGGTTTCGGCCGGGACTATGCCAATTATCTCGATCATGTCCTGTCCTAACCTGTTCAGCTGAAGGGGAAGCCAGATCTTTAGATTGTCTTCATCCGGAAGATCTGATTTTGAAACCTCGACCGAGTATTCGACCAGGAACTCTCTGGGATCAAATAGCCCGCTCCAGTCACACTTGAACTCGGCAAAGCCCGCCTGTCTCTTCCGCCCATATTGTGAAAGAACGAATTTCACAGCTTCGGTGAAGTCATCGGCCCAATCTGGATTCTGCTCCACTAGATCGAGATCCCTGTGAAAAGATTTCTTTCAAAGCCTGTGAAGAATATCTCGCCATTCCTCTATCTTTCTCTGAATGTCTCTTTCTTCAATGAACTCATAGAGCTTCTCATTTGAATCGATCTGAGGACAGTGACTCTTGATTATTTCTCTTTCATCATCGAATGTGATTGTGCATTCCATTTTGGATTTGGTTTCCTTCTGTGATGTATAGTAATCCAGGCTCTTTTCAAGAGCTGTCACGGTGGTCGTCACGAACAAGATGATTTTCAACAATGCTATCAAACTTTTGATAGGAATATCCCAGCATACTGTCAATAAAACCGATGAAATGTGTTCTATTTATATAATTTATGGACTACGTAGCGCAGAGTTGTTATCTTTCTAGAGTGAATGAGTTTCTGGATGCTTCTCTTAGATATTCGAGCTCTAACTGAGAGCAACAGAATGGGGATTTCAAGCGAAGAAAGCTGTCCTTATGCAGATAAGAGTTAAATTTGATAAAATTAGTCATATTAAATTCTTTGTTGTTTGCATGAGAAGGACTGTTTCTATGCTGTGTCTTGACACTGACACCGAAGATTGTGGAGGGGAATACATGAAATCAAAGATGTCATTGTTTTTATCAGTCATATTCATCGCGTTTCTAATTTCGCCGCTTTACGCAGGCGCTATCGAGCCTCTTGCAAGACCGCCGATTATTGCAACGGCGATAGGCGACGGTGCAGCATCAGACGTTCTCGCTCTAGTCTGTGAAATGAACGGAATTGATTACGAGAACATCCTTCAGTTGAAACCCGAAGAGTTCATGGAGAAGCTCGACTCGGAAAATGCACCCGGAACACTCTTTATTGCCCCCGGTGCCATGGTCGAGGGGGATCTATATACCTTATGCGGTGTTGAGAAAATCGATGTAGGGCAGGAGATCCACAGAATAGAACAGCTCATATCGATAGCGAAAGCGCGAGGAGTTCCCGTCGTGGCAGTTCACATTGAAGGTGGCTTCACTTCACCAGATAGCGATCCGAGGCCGTCGTTCGATTTGCTTATGCCAAAAGTCGACTACATAATCCTGGTGTCGCCGGAAGGGCCAAGTGAGTATTTCTCCGCGCTCTCGGAGCAAACCGGGGTACAGCTGATAGTGGTCGACAAAGCTGAAAGAATTCTCGATGCTCTTGATCTCTTATTCTCAATGGGTGGATCTTGATATAATGCTTGAAACATAGTCTCACTTAATCAGTTTGAAATTTCTTTGATGAGTTCTGAATAGAGCTAAAGTTCTTATAAATCAATCTTCTTAAGGGATTGAGTTACAGAACGGGATTAAGGATTCTGTGTTGTTCAATATTGGAGCATGCAAATCACCCTCGAGATTTCTCTCTTGCACAATAAGGGCTTTCCAATTCGCCGAATGGCTATTGCTACTAATCTAGCCTCTTCAGGTACCTTGAATTCTTCGTGAGTCGCTCCAGCTAATTGCTCTCCTTGTTACCAGTGATAGAATTGGGATGCGGGAGGAAGACAGAATTATCCTAGAAAGGATGGTTGTTATGGATTCCGAAAAGCTTACGGAGCAGGAATGGCACAAAAAGCAGGCGATAGTGAACTTCAACCTTACATGGGACCTAATAGATAAGAAAGACAGAACTGCAGAAGATGACCTTCTTATGATACATGCCGCTCACGCATCTCGCTTCCACTGGGGAGTAGTAGGTACCCCGATCGAATTTGCAAGGGGTGAGTGGCAGGTGTCCAGAGTTTACTCTTTACTGAACATGGCAGAGTCGGCCTTGTATCACGGAGAGCTTTCACTTAAGTTTTGCACCGACAATGCTATAAGTGGTTTCGATCTTGCCTTTGGCTATGAAGCCGTTGCAAGAGCCTACATGATCGTAGGAAAACGCGACCGTATGGATGAGTATATGAAACTGGCAAGAGAAGCGGCCGATCTAATCGAGGATGAGCAGGAGAGAAACTACTTTCTTTCTGAGTTGGAGACCATCGCTCCTCAACAATAGTCACAGGGCTCCGTAATTGTAGTTTCAGATCGAAATGACAGAAAATAAATTGCGGGCCCCGTAAGGGGCCCGTTTTCTAAAAGTAAGCTACTTAACTTCCTGCATTACCGTATCTTCAAGGTATTTAGCGAGTTCTACCAAATCAACTTCATAGATTCCCCATCCCGCCTCATCGACTTCAAGGAACTCTATTCCTCGTATTGCATTCCTCTCGATGTATCCCACGCCTTCGGGAGAAGAACGGTACAGAAGTGGCCCAGCCGTGTCAATCGGCAAGATTTTCCAGTTGTTCGTCGGAACTGGATCAATTTCACCTATGTACTGTATGTACTTGATTATGGCTTCACGATTTATCTCGGTTGTCGCCAGAATTACGTTGTCTGCCACATGTGGAAAATTTCCTCCTCCGCTCCCTCTGTAGTTGTTTGTCACTACCAAGAACTCCATTGACGCATCAAGCGGATTGCCTTCAAAGGTCGCAGAAATCAGGCGCTGGCCAGCAGGCCTGCTTATGTCGTAAACATAATCGATTCCCTCGATTACGTCAAAGTTGTATTCCCTAAAATCGTAGTTGACAATATGCTGCGGTTCTGTGGAATATGGGTCAATCTGGTTGAAGTTGTTTGCCGACGCCTCGAGCCAGTCTTTTATCTGTTCTCCGTTGAGTTTTGCCACATAGATAGTGTTCGGATAGATGTAAATGTCTGTTATCGAGCCGATCGTTATGTCTCCTTGAACGTGTGTGAAATATGTTGGACCCTGCCTGCCGGCAATGAAAGGTGCTGCAGCACTAAGAACAGGAAGCCACTCGTATTCAGTTCCAGCGAATTCACGCTCTGCCCACCATATTTGGGCTTCATTGATGATCTGTGTGACTGGGTTATCAATGATTCTTGAGAAATAGGAAGTTATCTCGGTGTCGGTCCAGCCTATTGGAGTCCTTACATACTCAATAGTTGCTTCATGTTTTTGAGCAACCAGCTCAGCAAGCTGCCGATGAGTCTCAACTTCAGGAGTTACAGGAACAAGCGAAGCTGAACCATCTAGTACTTCCCAGTCTCCAGTAGTCCAGTCATAAGCTAGATCGAGATTAATGATACCTAAATGCGAACCCCAGGAACCGGGTTGTACAGTCGGAACACCAAAGATCAGCCCCTTGTCGTTATCGATGCCTTCGATATCTGCGAAATCGCCAGGGAAATGGGAATGCTGATGACCGAGAATCATTGCATCGATTCCTTCGACCTGAGCGAGGTAATAAGCCGCATTCTCCTGAGCATCATAGCTTGTTATTTCATCTGTGGATATTCCGGTATGAGCAACTGCAACAACGAGATCCGACTGATCTTTAAGAACAGGAATGTGTTTCTCCGCCTGTTCTATAATTGTCTGGGTGAACACGGTTCCTTCTAGATGACGCCTTCCCCAGCTCATTATCTGTGGAGGTGTGAAGCCTATCACACCTATCCTAATTGGGATTCCGTCCACTTCCCTTTCAAGAATGACGAAGGGATTCACCAAAAAATCCTTTGGATCTTCGGCCATTCTGATATTTGCGGAGACCCAGGGGAAGACAGAGTTGCTTCTTGCACGTTCAAAAAACTCGAGACCAAAGTCAGTGACATCATGATTCCCTACCGAAACGGCATCATAGCCAATATAATTATAAGCCCGCACGATTGTCTGAAAATCAAAGCCTTCAGGAGGATTAACATCGGCCTCGTAGTCTCCTACTAGACTTCCCTGGATAAAGTCGCCCGTATCGAACAGCAGAGTGTTTGCGTTTCCGCTTCTGACCTTTTCAATGAGTGTGAAAACCTTTGCGAGACCAATACTCTCATTCGGCTTATCCCCCATGTAGTCGTAGGGCATAATGTACTGATGCATGTCTGTCGTACCCATAATAACGAGGTTGTGAACAGTCTTGCCAGTTGCAGAGAATAACAAACTTGAAAAGGCAAGTAAGATCAAGAGAACAGTCGCGATACTCTTCCTTTTCTCAAGCATTTTCTCACTCCTCCTTGAAAGAGACAGGTTGCTTTTCATTCAGGAACGAAGCAACCATGTGGGTATTTATTATATAACTGGCATCATCTCCCAGCAAAGAAATACTTAGGGTGTATCTCAGATAATACATCTACTTTTTGAAGAGGGTTTCGATAAACGTGAATGAGTCTTGCTCCGGATCTCTAGAATTTACATGAGGACAACGAAAGAAGCGGTCAGAGTCTTCCGGCATAGAAGTACTCTTGAATCCTTTGGTAAACTCGACAGAGTTTCATCTGTAATACCCAGTTAGGTCTCTTGGAGACATCACTGAATATTAGATTCACAATGACAAAGGGACAATGGATCACAAAGGAATATGGATACTCGTTGATAAAATCGTTTCTTTGAGACGTGTCAATCGTAGTAGTTATTCTACAGAAATAATTCGTTTAATTCATTACCTATGTAGATCGAACAAAGCTTTTGGCCTTCAAATCCTCTTTGATATTTTTCCTGATTAATTAAGAACTGTAAAAGCTTAACATGTGCGAGTTCCTAAGGCGTAAAGCATTAAATTAAATCTACTCAAGAGAGTCTTCTTTGGCCTTTCTATGGAAACGGACAGGGAGAGTATACTCTCCGCGTTGTTTGAATCCATAGCAATTGACATCAGCATGATAAGCGATGAGATAAAGAGAACGGCACTTGAACCAGGCCAAATTTGTGCCTCTGGAGGAGGAACTAGGAACGAGGTTCTCCTCGGGCTGATCGCCACGGTGCTCGATCGTGAACTCTTGGTTTGACCGCAAGAATACGACTCTGCTAGCGGTGCCGGACTAATTGCTTTGTCGGCGTTTTCGGAATCGAGTCTCTCGGAAGTCGTAGACAAAATCAAAGAGATATGTCATTGTCGAACCCTGGAACGAATTCAGAGAATACATTTTCGAGAGGAAGGAAGTCTTCAAGGAGCTGTACAATTGCAATCGAGATCTTTTTTTGAAGAGATGAAGTTTCTTTGAGAACAAAGGAAGCATCTTAGAGATGAAAAAACCAGCCGGGGAAACCCCCCGCTTGATTATATACTAAGAAATTAACAGGAACGAGGCTTCACAGAAAGATTGCGCCAGTTTTCTGTATATTATAAGTCTTTACAAGCAAAGTCTTACAAGCGAGTTAGCGGTCATGAACTTGGGATTTGCTGTCGTCTTAATTGGCTTGGAATTTGTAGGATCTCGCTTCAAAAAAGGTTGAAAGAATATCGCCCATTCAGGATGCATAGATGCGAAAGATTCGGAAACGTCGTCTTGGACGTACGTGGACCTGATCTCATTCTTGTGAAGAGCACCAAGTGCTATAATTTTGGTGTGAGACGTTCTAGATAAACTCTTTCTTCGGCTATGAAGTATTTGTTTGAAGGAGGTGTTGTGAAGTGATTTACTACGTAGATGACAACGCAAAGCCGACCGGAGAACATGAAATTCATACGGAGTACTGCGATAGGCTCAAAGAAGTAAAATCGAAGACAAGGCTGGGAGATTTCGTTAACTGCTTCGGAGCCCTTCAGAAGGCGAGAGAGATATACCCAAATGTCGATGGCTGCATTCATTGCTGCAGTGAATGCCATAAGGGCTGAAGCGTCTTCATAAATTTCAGATTAATGGTCGCTTGTAGGGAATAAATGCATCTTTCTTGCAGATTCGTATAGCCGGCGTTTTTGCTTTTTTCTGTTGATTTCTCCGGCTATAAGGATTTTGTTAACTTTCACTTTTCAGTGTCTTTTGAGATAACGGCCTGCAACGGTTAATAACACTTCATTTCAGAATTCCGCATTTTTTACGGATGCTATAATCATTCGGAACTGATGATTCATACCCGCAGATATCGGAGAAGAGAGTGGTGAAATGGGCAGAGTAGTTATCGTTGGCAACGTTGATGTCGATATCATAGCAGGTCCGATTGACGACTGGCCAGAATGGGGAACGGAGATAGGAGTAGATACTGTTGATATGCGTATCGGCGGGCAGGCGGCCAACACAGCTGTTGTGCTCGCCGACCTTGGAGTACCTGTGGAAGTAGTTACTGTAGCCGGAAATGATCTCTTCGGGAAGGCCTTAGAGCAACGATTCATTCAAATGGGAATTTCCGTCGAAGGGCTTGCCCTCATCGAAGGCAAGACTCCTCATACAGTTGCGATAACTCATACAAGCAGTGAGAGAAGCTTCTTGAGCGACGAATCTGTCATGCGTTTCATGGATGTTGACTTTGTTAGCAATAAGCTTACTAACGTCAAAGGCGCACATATCCTGTTTTGTGGAATCAATGTTCTTAACGGTTTGAGAAGGGGAGACTTGAAGGCCCTTCTGGAATCTCTCAATGATGATAACGTCATCTACATGGATCCAGGATGGCCTCCAGACGGCTGGAAGTCATTCAGACCTCAGATAAGGAGCTTGCTGAATTCATTAGACTGGTTCTTACCCAACGAAGCCGAACTAATCGAGGTGACACAAGAAGCTTCGATTTCCAGCGCCGTGGAAAGCTTTCAGAGGGAGTTCACCAGTAATGCGATGGTGAAGATGGGCTCTGAAGGTTCGCTCATGATCTCTAGAGACAGTTCAAAAGAGTATTCGACCGAAAGGTCAGAGAACGTTGTGGATACGATTGGAGCCGGGGATTCCTTCAATGCCGGGTTTATCTATTCGGCGGCCGTCAAAGGAAGCTATGATGTCGACCTTGCCCACAGGATCGCCAGAGACTGGATCGAGGGAAGATACAGGGAGAAAATTTCCTTGTAGGTTGCTCTGATTAGTCTTCGCAGTTTTTTGGAAGTATACTGTCTATTCATAAGCAGGGGGATGAAGAGAGTGTTTCTTAGAGAAGGTCAAAGAGTACTCTTTCAAGGGGATAGCGTGAATGATACTGATAGGGACAGAGAGGACTTCTACTCTCTTGGGGACGGTTATCCTGCAATTATCTCCGGACTCGTGGGTTCTGCGCATCCGGAACTGAGAATCGAGTTTCTGAACAGAGGCGTTGGAGGAGATAGGGTACGGGATCTTCGCAGACGCTGGGAAGTTGATTGCCTTGATCTCTCTCCTGACTGGGTTTCGATACTTGTGGGTATAAACGACTGTTGGCGCCTCTACGACAGCAACGATAAAACGGAGCCGGAGGACTTCGAAAACGACTACAGGTATCTGCTGGAATCGGTCAGGTCAAAGGGAGCATCTGTGATAATAATGGAACCCTTCTTCCTTCCAGTCTTCTCAGGGATGGAGAGATGGACTGAAGATCTTGGACCGAAGATCCAGATAATCAGGAGAGTTGCAAGGGAATTTGGAGCGATTTATCTTCCGCTCGATGGAATTTTCGCTGCTGCATCTGCGAGATGCGAGCCGGAATTCTGGGCCAAAGACGGTGTTCACCCCACTCCCGAGGGACACGCCCTCATTGCTCGTCACTGGCTTCAGGCAATGAATATCGTTCTCTGATTCAATAGGTTAATCTGAAATTGTCGGCTCGATGCTGTAGTTCACAAGGCGATCGTAGTATTCGCGATTCCTTTCATATTCCGAGCGGTATATGATACTTTTGGCATCTAATGCGTGATCTATAGCGAGAATGCCGTCGAGGTGGTCTATCTCATGCTGAAGCAGCTCCGATCTTGCCTGATCGACCCCCTTCCACTCGTGTTCGATTCCCCTTTCATCTTCATACACGACATCTATCGAAAGGCTTCTTTCGAGCCTAATGAGCAGATTTGGAAAGGACATGCAGTCATCCCACATTGTAAATGTAGCCCTACTGCGGTTGACTATTCGCGGGTTTATAATTGCAAAACTTCCTTGACCTAGATTGAGCGCAACGATTCTCTTAAGAATGCCGATTTGCGGGGCTGAAATTCCGCGACCAAAGCCATTTTCTTTTCTGAATTCATCAAGGGCCTGTTTGAGCAAGACGATCTGGCCTATCGTCTCCTGGCTTCGAAAGTCAGTGACGGTAGAGGATTTTTCGCGGAGCAACGGATTTCCAAGAAGCAATACTTCACACGTCATCATCAACCTCCGAAAGCTCTTTGGCTCTTTTCAAGAGATGTGCAAGAGCCGCTGCCGTTCCTAGGGGAAAGAGAAAAGTTCCGGTCTCTAGAGAGCCGGCGACAACCTCTCCCCCCGAGGAGATTATATCTTCAAGTGCTATCTTGCGCTCAAGACTTTCGCAGAGCAATTCCTCCGGTATGGCAATTAAAGCGCTGACCTCTTCGGGGTCGAGTTCGAAGGGAGTGTCATCTGCAAAATGCGCATTAAAGCAAGCGATGAAGTATGGCTCTTTCTCGGGTAAGTCTTTTCGTCGATCTAACATTTCGTAGATCATTCTGGGGGCGGGTGAAGTAAGTTCGATTGTGTCAACAACGCTTCCGTCCGGTTGAACTATATCCGTTCTCGCTGAATGAATTATTTCGACGGCCTTTCCAGTCTCTTCGACTGCTTCGCGTTTTGCTGCCTGGATGAACCCCTCGCCTTCTTCACAGTGGCCACCGATTCCGGCGAAGAACCTTTCTCCGAACTCTGTTCGATGCTTCCTTCCAGAAACCTGAAAGAGGTAAAGGCCCCGGTGCTTTATAATCAGTCCAGTGCCCTTTTCGGAATTATCTGGAACCCAACTGTTGATATTCATAGTATTCTTTCCTTCATTACTCGATTGTCGAGACAATCATCTATTTATCCAAAGAGGCGATCTTCTATATGTGCGAAGACCACTGTCGCTGGTCTACAGACAACGTAATGGTCTTTAGCCGCCGGATCGGTCCCTATTCAAATTCTTTATCACGGAATCGGCTGCCAGCTTTCCCGTAAGGATGCTTATCGGTACACCTGCAGGGCTATAAGCCCACTGGCCGGCCTGAAGAACATCCGGTATTTTCGTTTTGACCGAGCTGTTTACCTTCATCATACTGGCTACAACTGGTATCGGTTCCTCGAAAGACCATCCTACAATCGAGCCTTCAGTGCTGCCGGAGTAACTCTCTATTGAAAGCGGGCTGCTGGAAAATGAAAAGAGAATCCTGTCTTTCAGAATCGGGTAGATTGAATTAGATAGAACTTCGATTATTCTCTTTTCTAGCTCTTCTTTCAGCTCTCCGTACCAGCCGGACTCATACGCTTTCTTCACTATATCGTATTCGAAGAGTGTGCTTACAATAAGACCGGTCTTTCCTTGTGGGGCTAGGTCTCTGTCCTTGAGAACGGGGATCGAAATCTCGTAGGTGCTCAGTTTGCAGAACCTGTCAAGCCAGCTCAAGACTTCTTCTCTTGAATTTACAGACCAGTTCTCCAGAATGGACTTCATTTCGCTGCGATGAGTCTCGCCAAGGCCTTTCTTTGAAGGGGTATAGAAGAAGTGCCCGCTGGAGATCGCTTCAAATTTCTCAGGCGGTTCGTCGACCGCGATGAAGACGCTGAAGATAGAATCGGTCCCATGTTTCTTCGATATCTCTGATCTGAATGCGTTGACCGTTTCCGTTGCGGTCTCGTGCAGGCCGTCTGTTTTTACAATGGAGTAGAGCTTCTTTAGGTCGGCAGCCCACACAAGCTTCTTGTATTTATGGGATCTTCCATTGCTATCCACGATTACTTTTTTCTCGGCATGGACCTCTGTCACTTCCCTACCCGTCTCGATTTCCCCACCGAACTGGATTATCTTTTCTTTTACGCGTTCCGCCATAGCTCCAACTCCACCCTTCGGATAGAAGTAATCCTGATATAGGTAGAAATAACTCATGGCGAAAAAAGTCGGTGTGTTCTTGAAGAAGTGCTGATCAATGATGTCTCTCAAAGAACTGTCTTGGACAATCTTTTCGAGGAACTCCTCGACCGGCATCCTGAATTTTCCAATTCTTCGGAGGGTGAAAAGGAACTTGAACAGCCAGGGCAGGTACACTTTGACAAAATACGACTTGTTGTTCTTGAAGTCCATGAAAAGGGGATTATCGACTCCGTAGAGAATCTCCATGTCCTTCATGATTCTCTTTATGAATGAAACGACTCTCTCGATTTCATCCTCGCTTCCAGAATACATCTTCCTAAGAAGATCTGAATACTCCTTTAAACTTTCCTTCGAGGTCACACGTATAACACTGTTTTCGATCCCCACAGATACCGGACTCTTGACTCTTTCGATTTCAATCCCAAGCTCCCTCAGCATGGGGAGAATAATTCCCGCGCTTTCGAGCGCCCTCACACCGCCGTCGAAGAGGAAGCCATCTCTCCAAAAGGAGTTGATCAGGCCCCCACACTTCTCGTTCTTCTCCAACAAGAGGACTCTAGCTCCGTGCTTTGCAATATATGCGGCACTGGTCATTCCGGCTATTCCACCGCCAACTATTATCGCGTCATAGATTTCCGTCATCGATGCCCCCCATTCGTAGGCTTTCCTGCCAGAGTTTTTTAGCTGTTTCCATGTCGAGTGCGGGAGGGGCGGGAATCTCTTCCGTGGTTAGATTGAAGAACTTTCCGCCGACATCCTGGAGATCACCGGAAACACCAAGATAGTAAAGGGCTTCTGCCGAGATTTCCGGCGTACGGGAGAATCTGTCGACAACATTTCTCTTATACCATTTGTATAGTGCTCCATTTTCCTTTCCCGTACCCGTCTTGACTGCACCGGGGTGCATTGCGTTTATTGTGACTCCGCTTCCTTCGAAGTACTGATTAAGAATAAGCATGCTAAGCAGCTGGCAAGTCTTTGCAGAGCCGTAGGCCTTAAGGCCAGTGTAACGTCTCTTCTGCCAGTTAAGGTCCTCCGTTTCTATTCCCCAGACGGCAAATCGATGGCCTTCCGAATTCACAATCAGAATGCGTCCGCTTCCCTGAGCTTTCAGCTTCTCTCTTATTAGATAGTTTATGACGAATGAGGAGAGATAATTGACTACGAAAGTCGTTTCAAAGCCTTCCTTTGTAGGTTCTTTGCGCTTCAGAAAGACTCCAGCGTTGTGTATCAAGACATCTATGGTATCTCCCATCGTAGAGAGCTCTTTACCGACTCTCAGGCTATCGTCTAGACTGCTGAAGTCGGCTATCATATATGAACACTGAACGCCGAAGTCGCGTTTGAGTTCGTCGCAAAGCCTTTCCGATTTTTCCCTGTTTCGATTTATGGAAAGAATCCTCGCTCCGTGGCTTGCATACTTCCTGCATGTGTAGTATCCAATACCCGAAGTGCCTCCGGTAATGACCATTAGGCGACCCTCAAAAGCATCATTGCAGATCTTTGGATCAGACTTGTTGTTCCTAATCATAGCTCGAATGTTGGACCATTTGTATTGTTTCCAGTATTTGCGGATGGGTTTCTTGCCTCTCTCCATGTGCAAAACCTACCCGAAGTGTTTTCTCATGAAACGCCTGTAAGGCTTTCTGAATGAGGGTATGTTGTCGAAGATATCACCCCAAAGGTCATAGTAATCTCTCTGCTCGATTATCTTTCCCCCTTCACTAATAGAGAGACGGCTCGCACCATAAATCACGGAAGTCCTCGTCTTCTTGAAGAGTATCGTCATCTCCCATTCGACAAAGACCACGTTGTCTTCCTTAATGACTCTAAGAACGGCCATTTTCAGCTCTTTGGATCTCTCGGCAAGTCTTTCGGTCATTTTCTTGAATTCTTCGATTCCCCGGATTTCCTGGATCGTGTCTTTAAAGAGAATGTTGTCGTCGTAGTACGGTAGAATGTGGGACCAGTCAGGTTTCCCTTCTGTGTTGTAAGTCTTTGACCATAGTTCTCGAATCTGATCGGCACTCTCTATACAAAATCCATCCATAATCACAACTCCCCAAAACGGTCATTAGAAACATACAGAGTCCTGTATTCACTCAAGTAACTAGTCAAACATGGAGAATATCTTAAGCAAATCGTATCACGGCGACTCTTGCGAAGCAAATATTTGGAGGATTACAAAATAGCAATCTTCAATTCTGCCCGACAAACTGTGAACGATAGATTTGAAAGTAACAAAAGTTCAGAAACAATGCTGTTGAAAAACGCTCTCTAGCGCAAACTTGAGAAGCCAAGAGCGGCATGATAGGAGCTACGAACGAGAGGACCCGATGCGACGAACGAAAAGCCTCTCTCAAGAGCGAAGATTCTGTAGCCTTCAAACTGCTCCGGCGTAATATACTCGACTACCGGAAGGTGCTTATGAGATGGCTGCAGATACTGACCAATAGTCAACATTCTGCAGCCTGCATCAGACAGGTCCTTTATTACTGACTTAACCTCGTCTTCGCGCTCACCAAGGCCCACCATTATTCCAGATTTGGTAATTATCGAAGAGTCAATTTCCTTCACTCTCCTCAAGAGACCGATAGAACGCTCGTACGTTGCTCCGGGTCTTACATTGGCGTACAGAGAAGGTACGGTCTCTATATTGTGATTCAAAACGTCCGGATGCTCTCTAACGATTCTTTCGAGAGCCTTCCAGTTACCATTTAGGTCAGGAATCAGTAGCTCGATTGTCGTATTTGGACAGTTCTTTCTCAGTTCACGGACTACATCGACGAATTGAGAAGCGCCACCATCGTTAAGATCGTCCCTGGTAACCGAGGTGATCACAGCATGTCTCAGTTGGAGAAGATGGACGGCGTGGGAAATGTTCTCCGGCTCCTTTGGATCTGGAGAGCCTGGTATTCCCTTTGAGACTGCACAGAATCGACAGTTCCTTGTGCAGATATTTCCAAGTATCATGAATGTAGCGGTTCTGGATGCAAAACACTCTCCCATATTTGGACATCTCGCCTCTTCGCACACGGTATGAAGACGCAGGCTTCGCAACATGACCTTTATTTCGCTAAGCTTACTCCTGTCGGCATTGAGCTTCTTCTTAAGCCAGTCTGGTTTCTCCTTCACTTTGACCACTCTCCAGCCATTCTCTCGAAACTTCTATCAGTTTGCTCTTAAAGACAAGAGAAAATTTTTCTTCCACACTCTCTATGATCTCATGTAAATCAACACTATCCACAAAATCGTCCATCGATGCAATCGTATAGTCTTTTATGCCGCAGGGATTGATCAGTTTGAAATGTTCCTTATTCACCCGTACGTTCAGGGCAAATCCATGCATTGTGAACCATCTTTTTACGGCGATACCGACAGCGGCAATCTTTGTTTCTTTTACCCAGACGCCCCTGTATTCCGGTTTCCTTCCGGCTTCAATGCCATAATCTTCCAGCACTCTAATTACTACCTCTTCGAGAGAGTGCACGTACCATGGAAGATCTTTCTTCCATTTCCCAAGGTTCAGAACGGGGTATGCAACAACCTGTCCCGGACCGTGATAAGTTATGTTTCCTCCCCTACCGGTACTTTGGAGCTCTACCCCCAGTCTCTCAAGCTCGCTTTCATCTACGAGAAGATTCTCTCTTCCGCCAGATTTGCCCACGGTAAGGACTGGTTCATGTTCAAGGAGAATCAGTATGCAATCGGCCTTCCCCGACATAACCTTTTCAAGAGCTAGATTCTGCAGATTCAGCCCTTCAAGGTATTTTGTGAGCCCGTTCAGTCTCAGTGAAAAGCAACTTCGATTCTCCATTTTCAGTCGGACCCCAATTGACGCATAGTCTTATTGATTGGCGAAAAAAGTGTTTCAATCGATTCTACATATTTCATGACTTCTTCTAGACTCAGAGAAGCGGGTCTGGTTTCTCCGGTAACCCATAGTTCGACCTGATCGAAGAAATGGGGGCTGCGTGGATCTTCTGAAGCTCCTGGTGTCAGAAACGCTCTGCACTTGTCTATGTTTGAAAGGTCGACGATCTGTGTGTAAGAGTTTCCCAGTTGCGACCAGATGGTATTTCCCGAGGTGGTTACGAGATCGGGCGCTTTTCGATTCGCATCTGGGTAAATCAAGGGGAGGCCTTCAAGATTAGTCTGATAAACCATAACCACCTTTCTAACTTGAGAAACGGCCTCTCGAAGACTGCCAGCCGAAGCCTCAAGTAACTGGTTGACCCAGACTGCCAATTCTTCCTCTTCCGGCAACTTCTGAGTTCTTTCAAACTCTTCCAGGGCAGAACGAAGTAGGAAGATATTTCCGGAATGGCGCCCGCTGTATTTCGAGGCAACAAGAGCAGTGACCGTATTGGGCCACAGACTGCGATGCATTTCCCGCACTACAGTCTCGGCAACATCGGCCGCTCTGCTGTTCTTCAAAAGGCGATAGTCCCAATGACTCAGGGCATTAAGAAGCCTCGTTGAATTCTGTGACAGAAGGTTCTTCTCAGACAAAATGCCTGCGAGAGATAGAAAATCTCTGGCAATTGCCGAGACATTATCTCGATGAATCTCCGAAAAGCTCTCGAAAGTGAATTCGTTTTGATCATCAAGGGGCTCGTAAAGCCTTATACTTCTTGGGTTATGGCCGGTTTCTCCGGTTCCTATAGTTAGAGAATACGGGTACCAGTCTCTGACGGACAAATGACTTGCACTGGCAACTAATCCCGAAAAAGGATTCTGAACATCAGGAAACTCCTGCGCGTGTTTGTAGAGACCGAGTGTGCGCATGAGCTTGCAGGACTCGAGCAAGTCCTTGCCGTAAATCTCGGATAGCGTCCCGGCAACTTTTCTCCTTGAAAGTTCCATTTGAAACGTACGATCCCCCGCAGTGGCATAGCCCGCCCCGAAAAATAGTTCAGAGTCATTGTCGGCATAGATGTGTGCTACTCCCCATGAATCACGTACTATCTCGATTTGACCGGCAAATATTCTTACGGGAAGAATAGAAAGAAGCACAATGATAGAGATTAAAACCATCCACAACGTGATTTGCTTCCTCATATCTGCCCCCTTTTGCTCACTGTCTGGCGTGACCCTCCAATTATAGATCACTCTACTGATGGGAGGAACTTCAAGTTACAATCCGTCATCCAAGGCGATAGTGAATATAGGAAGTGTCTTTCAGAAATCAGCTATCAGATGAGCCTCCATAATTGGAGATCTGATTTCGAAACGTAAACAATGATTCCAAGGTATCTGTGAAGAAGAAAAACACATGAAAGTAATGCAGTTATTGAAGCGCTGGATGTCAATCACTCACTCTCACTATTGAAGGCTTTTCTCAAACGGTAGTATAACCTGGCGAAATTCAGATCTCGTGTTGAGTGTGCAGGCCAAAGAAAAACGGAGAGGTTTCCCTCTCCGTTCGACTGGCGATTCTGATTAATTGGCCGGGTTGATAATAGTTATTCTTCCCTCGTTGACGGGAGCGATTGTTCCGTGTCTTTCGATGTATTCTGCAAATGCATCTCTGAGGAAGGACTTTGTTTCAATGACTTTCTCCATCCCCAGGAACATGGTGAACTTGTCACCGCCGCCCGTTAGGAAGTCGTTGGCGGTGAGTGTGTACATCTTATCCGGATCGAGTGGAACACCGTTGGACGTAACAGATATCAAGCGCTCATACGGTGGTTTCGATGCGTCGAAAGTGTATTCGAGGCCCGATACCTGTAAGAATTGGCCGGCAGCGGCCGGATAAGCCGAAATTCCGTGTTCGAGGACGTCCCATATTTGCTTCCCGGTTGCTCTTACGGCGACGACAAGGTTGTCGAATGGTAAGACCGTGTAGACATCCTTTATCGTAATATCTCCAGCTGGAATACTGGCTCGAACTCCTCCACCGTTCTGTATGGCAAAGTCAGTTCCAGTCATCTCTCGAAGGCTATCGGCAATCGCGTTTGCAAGGTTGGATTCCTTCAGCCTTACCGTGCCCCTTTCCCCATCGAGATCAACCTCGGTTTTTCCAATCACCGTACCGAGCTTTTCGTCAAGCTGAGAAACATAACTCTGAACCACTTCGACTACTTCTTCATCCTGCGGAAGGTTCTGACTCATGAATACGTGGGCGAAGTTCATCCCAATTACTTCACCATTGTAGATGTTGAGATTCGTCTTTGAAATCAGCTCCGCATGTTTTCCTGAAGAGATCACCCAACTACCGTTTATCTTTTCCGGGAAAGCAACAACGTCCCTTCCTCCTTCGAATATAAGATCGTAGCCGGGAACCTTTGCTGGTAGTACTCTGTTGCCACCGTGCAGATGGGCGAGGGCGACCACCAAATCTGCCTGTGGAGATACTTCATCCAGGAGTCTCTTTGCAGCAGAATACTGTTCTTCGAAGGTAATTCCCGCTACGTTCCTTGGATGGGTGTACCAGGCGCTGCTGTCGTCAGTAAGCCCAACAATGGCTATCTTTACCCCGTCGACTTCTTTTATTATGTATGGCTCAAGGAAATAGGGGGATTCTCCAAGGTATAAAGTATTTGCGCCAAGGAATGGGAAATTCGCAAGTTTGCTGTTTCTTTCCATCACGTTGAATGGGAAATCGAAGTCGTGATTACCGAGAACCATGGCGTCGTAGCCCATCATGTTCATGATCTTAATTACCGGCTCTCCTTCGAAGAGGTTGGCGACGTTGGTGTTGTAAGGAGCGTCTCCAACGTCCAGAAGCAGAAGATTTGGCTGAATTGCTCGTTCTGTCTTAACGTAGTAGGCCATCCTCTCCATCGCGCCTACTGGGTACTTCGCCCCGCTTGGTAAATAAGGCTCTATGTGCCCGTGTATGTCTGCGGTTGCGAGCATTGTGATTATCTTGAAATCTGGATTGTCGACGAAGTTCGAAAGAATCTGAGCGGCTTCTTCCCTCCTCAATGGTCTTTCCAGAGAGAGCAACTGGGACGGCACATAGACAAGTTGTGAGAGCTTTGCCGAATAGTCTATTGGTTCATCAACTCCAAATAGAACCTTGGCTACTGCGAGCGCGAATTCGGCGCCCGTTACTGCTTCAAATGGTCTGTAAAGCCCATCGACGACATCTTCGGCTCGTACCTTAATGAGCCCCTCGATGTACTCCTCTCCTTCGATATCGATGATATCTTTGGCAGACGGAACGACGAAAGCCTCATCGATTACTCCTAGTGGATCGGTGTAGACGAACTTCTTCTCGACCTCTTCTTCGAGCTTCATGGAACTGATGGTCGACAGCTTGAATGTCTTTACTATCCACTCGGCAGCATCGGCTCTTGAAAGCGCTTCGGTCGGACTGAAGAGATCGTCCTCTGCCTCAACAATCCCCGCGGCAAATAGCTTTTCGATCGCAGCCGAATATGGGCTGGCCGAAATGTCTTTGAGCCCGGCAAAAGACAACACGCACATCAGTAACGTCGCAATCAGGATAATTCTGTTCCTCAACGTAGTATCCCTCCTCTTTGTAGGGTTATGTGAAATAAAAAAATAGAAAGAGTTCAAGAAAGACCTGCTGAAGCTCACTTTATCACCAAGACTATTATACGTCAGCCAATCAATTTGACGAACGGTTTTAGAGGGATACGATGAAGAGAATCCGACCTTTGTTTTTTTGGATGGTAAGCTTTTTACAGGGACTACAGCTGTTTACCATGCACAACTTCTTCGAAGGTGATTCTCAATTTTAAGCTGGTAAGACCATTCTGTTGAATACAATCTGTTGATTGATGAATGCGGATTCGATTATGCGCACTTGTTCTATCTATAGAAGGGGTCACCGAGGAAAATAACAAGATTCGACAAAAAGAATGATCGAGATGCTGAATCAAGTTCATGACGATATCTGACGTTTCTTTACTCTAGAGCTTGGCACACTGGAACAGACAACTTGCAACTGCTCTTTCGAAGGACGGGTTTCACGATCCCGGCCGAAGGACCGAGGACGGCTCCTACTCCTATTTGTTGTCCGTCAACGGTCCACCGTCCTCCGAGAAGATCTTTTCTAGAAAGTCCAGATCCTGAACAGGATCACGAGGATGACAAAATGAGTTCGTTCTGATCCGAGGGCGTAATTTGTTTCTTGAGGACTGGGTCAAGCTCTTGTTTTTTGCTCCCGACCAACACCCGACCTTCGACCCCTAACCACGGTCTGGTGAGTAGCCCAGGGGGATTTCACCCCCAGGCTCTCTCAGAACCGGACTTGAATCTCTCGATTCATCCGGCTC